>JASHUH010000356.1 GCA_030040115.1 Acidobacteriaceae bacterium
TCCATCTCTTCCACAAACTGCTCCCGCCGGGTCTGCTTCGAGTAGCGTTGAAACTCTGCCTGCTGAGCCAACGTAAGCTGCCCCATGCGTGATCGATCTCCTCACTCCACACTACCCGCTTCAGTTGTGGATTGGGGAGTTCTTCAGTGGGTCCCTAAGGCAAGTCGTGAGCTATATGAATAATCAGGAAATCCACGACAAGTCTTGAATGTTGTTCTTGGGTGCATTGAGAACGACACAGTGCTTGTGATCGGCCATTCGCTTGGGCCTGTTATCGCTTATGAAGCTCTGTGCTGTGAATCAAAAAATGTTATTGGTTTCATTTCTCTCGGATCACCATTAGGCATTCGCAATCTGATTTTCGACAAGCTTAAACCGCGGCCTAATAGCATGGGAGTCGGATCATGGCCTGGAAGGATTCGCCATTGGACTAATATCGCCGACAGGGGCGATATTGTTGCTCTTGAAAAGCGTCTCGGGCCGTTTTTTGGCGGGCCCGTTCTCGATGTCTTAGTGTATAACGGCGCAAATGCACATCACGGCGAGAGGTATTTGACCGCCCAAGAAACTGGCGAAGCGGCGCACGTGTGTCCATGGGGAAAAGACTTCTAATCGCGATCGGAACTGGGAGCTATGATTACCTCCTTCGGGACTTGCAGCGTCCCAAGATTGACAGTGTCGTCGAATCCATTACTTTCCGCTTCGTAGAAAAGCTAGGATATAGTCGGGCTCTGAAAGAGATTAGAACCTGTCCGATAAATAGGTGAGGGTTGTTTTTTCTCTTGAGTTTTCGTGCAGATGGCGGCACAAAGGAGGTACCTCTGGCGAATCCGCGCAACTACGGATGCACGCACGGGGTGATTGCATGAAAGCGCTTGTGACTTAGGCCGGGCGCGGTACCTTCTCCGCCAAGGAGGAACGCTCATGCAGTCGTATCTGGGATGTGACGCACACAAGCATTACTCGGTCTTCGTCACCGTCGACGAGCGCGGACGGGCATCGAAGCCCGTGCGCATCGAGCACAACGTGGCGGCCTATCGCCGCTATTTCGACACCCTGCCCGCCGGCGCCGAGATCGCCCTGGAAGCGACCGGCCACTGGTGCTGGATCGTCGATCTTATGGAACAGGCGGGCCATCGCCCTCACCTGGCCAATGCCCTGGAAGCCAAGAAACGCATGGGCAAGACCCACAAGACAGACGCGCTCGACGCCAAAGGCCTGGCCATTCTGCTGCGCTGCGGCACTCTGCCGGAGAGCTGGATCCCGCCCGGCCAGTTGCGCGACCAACGCGAGCTGTTGCGCACCCGCATGGTCCTGCGCGATCCGCGCACCGCGCTCAAGCACCGCATCCACTCCGCCATCGACCGCTACGGCCTGCACGCCACCGGCATCACCGACATCTTCGGCGTCAAGGGCCGCGCCTACATTGCCGAGACCCTTCCCAACCTGCCGCCAGAGACCGCGCGCATGGTGGCGCTCGAACTCGATTGCATCGACCAACTCAGCGTCAAGCTCCTGCCGGGCAAGACAAGCTCAGTGCAGTGCGCGCCGACTCGCTGACCCGGCAACTCGCTCCTTATAATCCCCCTTATGACTGAGCCGGACGTTGCGCGCAGGGTCGAAAAACTGCGGGATGAAATCCGCCATCACGAGCATCTCTACTACGTGCTCGACAAGCCCGCGATCAGCGATGCGGAATTTGACGCGCGGATGAAGGAGCTGAAGCGCCTGGAAGCGGCGCACCCTGAGCTTGTGACGGCGGATTCCCCGACGCAGCGCGTGGGCGGCAAGCCGGCCGAAGGCTTCAGGAAAGTGCGCCATTCGCGGCCCATGCTCTCGCTCGACAACGCGTATTCGGAAGAAGAGCTGGCCGACTGGAACCGGCGCGTGCACGAGCTAGCCGGCAATCTGCCTGTCGAATACACGGCCGAACTCAAGCTCGACGGGCTCAGCGTGGCGCTTCACTATCAGCCTGACGAAGCCGGAGGGGCGCTGCTCTCCGCAGGAGTGACGCGCGGGGATGGCCAGGTAGGCGAAGACATCACCACGAATATTCGCACCATCCGCAGCGTGCCGCTGTCCATCCCGCCGGAAAAGCTGCAAAAACTCCGCCTGCCGCGGGAATTCGAGGTGCGCGGCGAGTGCGTGATGCCGGAGGCCGCCTTCGAGCGGCTGAACGAAGAACGCGAGCGCGAAGGATTGCCTCCGGCCGTGAATCCGCGCAACGCCGCCGCGGGCACGCTGCGCACGCTGGAGCCTTCGATTGTGGCCAACCGGCGGCTGGTTTTTTATGCGTATTTCCTCCTCGCCGGCGGCGACTATTGGCCGCAGGGACAGACGGCCACGCTCGACGCGCTCACCGCGCTCGGCTTCCGCGTGAATCCGCATCGCGGGCGCGTGGATACCGTGGCCGCCATGATGAAGTTTGTCGCCGAGGCGGAGAAGCAACGCGCCACGCTGGGATACGAGATCGACGGCGTGGTGCTGAAGGTGGACGCACACGCGACCCAGCAGCGTCTGGGCTACACGGGACGCGCGCCGCGCTGGGCCATCGCCTACAAATTCACTGCGGAGTCGGCCGTGACCAGGCTCGAAGACATCATGATCACCGTGGGCCGCAGCGGCAAGCTTACGCCGACGGCGATGTTGACGCCGATCTTTGTGGGCGGCGTGACGGTGAGCCGCGCCACGCTGCACAATGCCGACTTCATCGAGCGCAAAGGGCTGCTGATCGGCGATTGGGTAAGAGTGGAGCGCGGCGGCGATGTCATCCCCAAGGTCGTCGAGGTAGTTGAAGACGCCGATCACCCGCGCGGGAACCGGAGGTTCTCTTACCCCTCGATTTGCCCGGAGTGCGGCAACGCCGTAGTCCGCGAAGAGGGCGAAGCCGACTGGCGGTGCGTGAACGCCGATTGCCCCGCCAAGCTGCGCGAGAGCCTGCTGCACTTTGGCGCGCGCGGGGTGATGAACATCGAGGGGCTGGGCGAGCCGCAGTGCAACAACTGCTCGAGCGCGGGCTGGTGCGGAGCGTCGCCGATTTGTATTGGTTGACCGAGGAGCAGCTTGTGGATCTGGAGCGCTTCGCGGAGAAATCGGCGCGCACGCTGCTGGCCGAGATCGAGCGCTCGAAGCAAGCCGGGTTGGCGCGCGTGTTGATGGGATTGGGCATCCGGTTTGTGGGCGAGCGCACGGCGGAACTGCTGGCCGAGGAGTTTGGCTCGATCGACGCGATCATGGCGGCCAGCGCCGAAGAGCTGGAACGCGTGGAGGAAGTAGGGCCGCGCATTTCCGAGGCGATTTTGGATTTCTTTTCGCGCCCGGCAAACCGGGAGCTGGTGCAGCGCCTGAAAGACGCCGGGGTGGAGATGACGGCGGAGAAGAAGCAGCGCAGCGTTCAACTGGCGGGACTCACCTTTGTGCTGACGGGCACGCTGCCCACGCTCACGCGCGAGCAAGCCAAAGAGAGAATCGAGACCGCCGGGGGCAAGGTGGCGGGATCGGTGAGCAAGAAGACCAGCTACGTGGTGGCAGGCGAAGAAGCCGGTTCGAAACTCGAGAAGGCGCACGAGCTTAAGATTCGCGTGATCGATGAGGACGGGCTGCTGGCGCTGGTTGCCGGACGAGATCCGGCGGAATAGCTGGCGCCAAGCGGGCTTGAGAGCGCGCGGAGTTTGGGGCGAGAGCATGGCCGCTGAGCCACAACGGCATAAGAGCTGCGGAAAGCAACAAGAGATCCATCCACATGAAAGGCGCTCCTATTCGATGGTGCGCCGAGCACTGCCAGCGTGTCAGAGATTCAGCAGGAAAGCGGCCGGCGGCGGTGTGCGGGGATATCGGGCCGGCAGTCGGCGGCACGCTGCTCACGCTCGCGTTCGCGTTCCCAAGCTTCGGCCCGCCAGGCGCGCGAGGCAAAACGCGGCGGCTCATCCGGGGGCGCCAGTCCATGGCCAGACTTGCTGGTGGATATGGCCGCCAGTCCGTTTTGGGATGGCAAGGAAGAGCGCTGCGTGGACGCCCCAGCCAGCGTGATCAGACGCGCTGAGGATTCGAAATCCGCATCGCCGGCCTTCGAGGTAAGACGGGCGCCCGTCGCCGACGAATCGCTTTCGGCCTGGTCCTTAGCAACGAGCTGTTGCGCCTTGACTGCGATGGTGCGAGCCATGAAATCGTCAGCCAGCTTGTGCAGGCAGGTTTGGCCGCACAGGTGTTTGGCGCCCGCGCGCAAGCGGTTGCGGGCGTTCCAGCCGCTGATGCGCAGTTCTCCGCCCGCTTCGTAAGCCACAAACCAATGGTTTGTCTGCCTCTTCTCCGCTCCGCAGATGTCGCATGAGATTGCCTGCCGGATCACCGCATTTCTCCCAAACGGCGCGGTCATTCCGACGATGGCGCGTTGCTGGCTGCCAGCCGCCGGATGACGGTCGCGCATTGGCGTTTCCAGGCTTCCTCGCCTCCCCCTGACCCCGGCCAGGCGGACCCTGCCATCGCATGGAGGAGTTCCGGAATCGCCTTCTTCTAGTTCATCGCGCAATGCAGCCAATGGGTGAGGTGGGAGGATAAAGAATGTTCGCCTGTGTCAAAAAAGAACGAGCGAACGTCCAAGCGTCCGGAAATGGAACAGGCGGCCTAAGCTGCGGCCGCCTGCCATTGAGGTTGACGATTACGGCGCTCATTGCGGTTCCCGCGGGGCGAAATAACCTTTTTTTGCACGCACATGGTAACGACGGTCGTAACAGTAGAGGTAAATAGTCCGGAATGCCCCGTCGTACTTGAAGTCGGCTGGCGTATAGGTAAGCGCGTATTGGCTGCGCAACTCGGTAGCGATATTTTGAAAACTGGTGGACATCTCGTCGACCGAAGGCGGGAAAAAGACTTCACCGCCGGTCTGTTCGGACAAATCGGTGAGCACTTTGTCGCCGCGGCCCCGGCTGGGCGTCCAATTGGTGCTGATGGCGTAAATGATGGTCTCGGCGCGCTCACATTCCTTCACCGCCTCGGTCTCGTAAACGCGGCTCTGGTTGTCGTCGCCGTCGGAGATGAGAATGATGGCTTTGCGGACTGGCTCCTGACCGCGCGCCTCATCCAACAGCTTGTTGCGGCAGGCCGTGTAGACCGCGTCAAAGAGCGCCGTGCCGCCGCCGGGGCTCAGGCGGTTGATGCCGCTCTCCAGCGCATCCATATTGTTGGTCCAATCGGCAGTCAGATCCGGAGTGACATCGAATCCCATGACGAAAGCACGGTCCTGGCGCGACTTGAGCACCTGGAGGAGAAACTCGATGGCCGCCTGCTGCTCGAACTGGAAGCGGGAGCGGATGGAGGTGCTGGCGTCAATGAGGATGCCCACGCGCAAGGGGAGGTTGATCTGCTGGTGGAAGGAGTCCACCTTTTCGGGCGCGCGCTGGTTGTCGAGGAGGGCGAAGTCGTTCAGCTTCAGATTCGGAACATAATGGCCGTGACCGTCGGTGACGGTGAAGATGAGATCGACTTCGTTGGCGTTCAGCGTGATGCTGGGAGTGTTGACGTCGGTGCTCGGCGCGTTGGATGGAGCGGGACCAGGCGCGTCGCCTGGAACTGCTGCGGGGGCGGGGGCTGGCGTGGAGCGTGCGGACTGCGCCATGGCGGGAGGGGCGGGTTGCTGCGCCGCCCCAGCGGCCGGAACTGCGGCCGCCAAGGCAAGGCAGAGGGTCCGCAGCAGCCACCGAGGAGGGGCTGCCCGTGGAACCGGGATGTTTTTGATCATGACTTCCTCATTCTACCAATCTCGCACTTTTCGTACACGCCGCTCCGTCCCGTCCGATGCGTTCGATGCGCAATCATTGGCTTGCGGCGGTTTCCAGCCGCGCCAAAAACTGGATAAGCTCTTGCGGCAGCGGCGCCTCCAGTTCGAGCGCCTTGCCCGTGACTGGGTGCGTAAATGCGAGCCTGGCCGCGTGCAGGAAATTCCGGCCCAACTTGAGTCTCTCCGGCGCAACTTTTCGGCTCCTGCTCTGCAATGTCCCGGACGTTCGGCTCATTGGACGTTCAGTCTGGCGCGTGAGCTGGCCCGGGGCGCCGTAGAGGGTGTCGCCCACTACCGGATGCCCGATCGAGGCCATGTGGACGCGAATCTGGTGAGTGCGACCGGTTTCGATGCGCACCCCCAGTAGAGTAAACACGCCAAACGGGCCGGAGATTCGCCGGAGAACCTCGTAATGTGAGACAGCCGCTCGGGCATTTTGGTGAGCCCGCGCGCGCATGCGCGTCCGGCGTACAGGGTCGCGGCTCACCGGGGCGCGAATTGTTCCCTGCTCCGTTTGCAAAGCGCCGTGAACCAGGACGATGTAAGTCTTCTGAATAAGGCGGCTTGCAAACATTGCCCCCAAGGCCGCGTGGGCGCGGTCGTTTTTAGCCACCACGAGGAGCCCGCTCGTGTCTTTGTCGAGCCGGTGAACAATGCCGGGCCGGAGCTCGCCGCCCGCCGAGGAAAGATTCCGGAAGCGATAGAGCAGTGCGTTCACAAGGGTTCCCCGGCTGCGTGCCGCGGCGCTTTGGCCGGCTCCGGCGTGGACCACCATGCCCGCCGGCTTGTTGACGACCGCCAGGTCGTCGTCTTCGTATACAACATCGAGCGGGATGTTCTCGGGTTCGGCTTTGAGCGGCGCGGGACGCGGTTCGCCGGTGACGGCAATGTGTTCGCCGCCGCGCAGCTTGAACGCGGGCTTAGAGGGGCCACCGTTGACCTGCACTTTGCCTTGATCGAGCAACAGTTGCACCCGCGAGCGGCTCACGCCCTCCAGTTGGGAGACGAGGAACCGGTCGAGGCGCTGGCCTCGCGCCTCCGCGGGCGCCTCGAAGATGCGTTCACGATTCATGAGCCGCCCCGGGCCCCGGCATGCACAACATCGTTGTCCGTCACGCTTGCGCCCTTGCGCTCGATCAGCACCAGCGCTGCGATCAGCACCAGTACGAGCGCCGCGATTTGCGGCCCGTCGATGGCTCCGTGCAGCACCCAGCCGCGGCCCTCGGGATCGCGCCAGGTTTCGGTGATGAAAATGACTGCGCCCATGCCCATGAGGGCGATCCCGGCCAAGTCGCCGGGCCGGCGCAGCAGGGGCGGCCAGAAGAGCAAAAGCAGCGCCAAGGCGAAAAACGCGAGCGCGGCATAGGACTGCACGGGGTGGAGACGAACGCCCAGCGGCGCGCCGCTCCAGAGCGCGGCCAGCGGGCTGGTGTAGGTAACCGCCCAGTGCGCGGCGGGACCGGCCTCGGTTCCGTACCCCGAACCGGCCAGCAAAGCGCCAAGTTGTTCAAAGGCGAGTCCCAGAGCCAGAGGCGCGGCCAACGCGTCGGCGGCGCCCCGGAACGGCAGCCTGCGGCGGCGCGCATACCAGAACGCGCACCCTCCGCCGGCCACGGCGCCTACGCCGGCCAACAATGGATGGTGAACCATGGCCAGCGCCATCACCCAGGACGGATGCCTCTGCAAGACACCCCAATTCATCACGACAAGCAGAAGCCGCTCGCCGACCACAGCGGCAAACAGCGAAAGCACGCAGAGATTCCACACCTGGCCAGGGTCCACACGCGCCGTGCGCGCCGTGTAAAGCGCCAGGAAGAGGCCGAACAGCACGCCCAGCGCAGCCAACGCGCCATACGACGGGATGAGAAGAGAACCGATGCGAAAGAGGACGGGGTGCACTGATGCCAGAATACAGCCAGCCGGCGCGTCAGCAGGCCAGCCAGGGCGTGACGGAGGGAAGCCTCGGGAACAAGTAGAAATCCGGCCCACGGGGCCGTGAGCAATGCGCCGGTGAACCCGTCCTAAGACGGTGGAGCTCCCCGCGGTTCATTAGGCATTCCGGACTGGCGGACACGGCACACAGAACCGATGGTCGAGTCGAGCTCCTGTTCAATGAATGTAGGTTCAACCAGCGTTGACCACCCACCTGCTTAGCAGGCCGGTTTCTATTGCGGATAGTATGGTTCCTCGGCGGGAAATGCAAGTCTTGTGCGACATAGGCGCGCTGTGGTAGTGTGTAGGACCCGATTTTTCGAGATCACGACCCAAAATGGAATGCGCGCTACGAAGCAGATTTTTGTTCGTCCTCCAGCACTTCGTCGAGAAGGCCGCGGAGGGTGGCGGCGCGGGCGTGGCCCAGCCGCGGATCGGCTGCGGCAGCCTGGGAAAGCTCGTCGGCCAAATTGAGCGCCGCCAACACGGCGACGCGCAGGGAATCGGCGGTGTGTCCCTGCGCCGCCACGGCGCGCATCTTGGCGTCGACCCGCGCGGCCAGTTCGCGAATGTGATCGGGGTCCTGGCCGGAAAGGTGATAGAGCTGATCGTAGATTTCAACAGTGACGTACTCGGAAGGCTTGCCGCGTGGTTGCTCCGCCATGAACCGCCTCACAATTCGAGTCCGTCGAGC
>JASHUH010000357.1 GCA_030040115.1 Acidobacteriaceae bacterium
CGATCCTGGAAGAGCGGAAGATCACCTCGCTGATCGTGGTGGATTCAGAGCAGAGGGTCGAAGGCGTGGTGCATTTGCATGATCTCTGGGGCGTGGAGCTGATCTGACCGCTGCTGTGCAACTCGACCATTCGCAAAGGGGCGCATAATATAGTAAGGCAAAGGAAACCGGATGGGTCAGATACCGATTGTCCTCAATCTCGACGCGGGCTTAGAGGCCAGATTAGCGGCTCTGGCTGAAGACCGGGGCAAGCCAATCTCCGATCTTGCTGCGGAGGCCATTGCCAGCTTTGTCGACCTGGAAAGTTGGCGCGAACAGCACATCCGGCAAGGGCTCGCCGAACTTGAGGCGGGCAAGGGCGTAAGCAACGAGCGCGTGACAGAATGGCTGGACAGTTGGGGAACGGATAACGAACTGCCCGAGCCGAAATGAAGGTCGTCTGGTCTCCGATCGCCATTGCCGACCTCGAATCGATTCGCACCTACATCGCTCAGGACAGCGCGTCAAGTGCGGCCAAGGTCGCTCAACGCGTCAAGGAAGCGGTTCGGCGGTTGAGCCGTTTCCCGCTATCCGGTCGTGCAGGGCGCGTGGCCGGAACCCGCGAGCTCGTAATTGTCGGGACTCCGTATCTTGCGGCATACACGGTCAATGACAACGAGGTGCGCATTGCAGCCGTCCTGCATGGCAAGCGGCGCTGGCCGGAAAGCTTCTGATACTGTTGCCGCCAGGATTAACCAGCGCGTTGAAGGAGTAGTCCACCTGCACGATCTCTGGGGTTGTCGTCTGAAGAGGGACAAAGATCACTTGAGGCGCAGGCGCTACGAGGATCAGGTCGAAGCACCACGACCATAAAACGCGATCCGCGGTATGATCGGGAGGGAGCCTTCCTATGAGCAGAAAGATCGTGCGCGTCGGAAACGCGCTCGCGGTTGAAATCCCGGAAGAGATCGCGGCTCAAGCGGCCCTCCAGCCCGGCGATGCCGTCGAATGGGTTTCCAAGGGCATTGAAGGCATCGCGCTGGTCAGAAAGGCCGAGGCGATTGAGGCCAATAGCTCCCGGCGCCTCACTCTGGACGAACTTCTGGAGGGAATTCCCGAGGGGACTCGGCTCGAAGAGTGCGATTGGGGACCTGCACGCGGAGCCGAGATTTGGTAAGTGAGTACGTTCCGGACGCCGGGGATCTGGTCTGGCTCAATTTCGATCCGCGGGCAGGCCGCGAGCAAGCCGGGCTTCAGCCAGCTCTCATCCTCTCGCCAGAGTATTTCAATTCGAGAACCGGCGTTGCCTATGCCTGCCCGATCACCGGCAAAATGTAGGGATATCATTTGAGGTTGCCCTGCCGGCTGGTTTACCCGTTCATGGAGTGGTTCTCTGCGAGCACATGCGCAGCCTCGACTGGAGAGTTCGAAATGCCTCTTACCTGGGCCAACTGCCCGATGAAGTCCTCTTCCGCGTTCGCGAAGTGATTCGAGCGATTGCCGGCATACCGCGTTAAACCCGCCGCCGAGCAAATCACATCTCCTGCAAACATTTAAAATAGAATCTGCCCCCAATTTGCTCTTCATTCGCCTGTGCGAATGGGAAAGTTCGTGTCCTCTTTTTATGCACCGTTGGTCGAAGCTTTTTATTCCCACGCTGCGCGAGGCCCCGGCGGACGCCGAAGTGGCCAGCCACAAGTTCCTGCTCCGCGCCGGCTATATTCGCCAGCTTGGCGCCGGCATTTACAACTACCTCTTCCTCGGCCAGCGCTCGCTCAACAAGATCATTGCCATCGTGCGCGAAGAAATGGACACCATCGCGCAGGAGTTTTATCTGCCCGGCATTCTGCCCAAGGAGCCATGGGTCGAGAGCGGCCGCTGGTCCGCCATCGGCGAAAACATGTTCCGCCTCAAGGACCGCAAAGGCGCCGACCTCTGCCTGGGTTTCACGCACGAAGAGATCATGACCTCGATGGCGCGCAACGAGCTGCGCAGCTATAAGCAGTTGCCGCAAATCTGGTACCAGATCCAGACCAAGTTCCGCGACGAGCCACGGCCGAAATCAGGGCTGCTGCGGGTGCGCCAGTTCATCATGAAAGACAGCTACTCCTTCGATCTCGACGCCGCCGGTCTCGACAAAAGCTTCGATCGCCACGACGCCGTCTATCGCAGAATCTTCACCCGCTGCGGGTTGAACTTTGTTTCTGTCGAGGCCGATTCGGGCGCCATGGGCGGCTCGCAGTCGCAGGAGTTCATGGTCTACACCGACGCCGGCGAAGACCTCATCGCCAGTTGTCCGCAGTGCGGTTATGCGGCCAATCTCGAAAAAGCCACGTCGCGCCTCGATCCGGTCAAGGAAATGGAGCCGAGCGGCGACGGCATGCCGGAGCTGGTTTCGACGCCCGGGTGCGCAGCCATCGCCGATGTGGCCGCGTTCTTCAGCATATCGCCGGCTTCGGATATCAAATGCGTCGCGTATATGGCGCTCAAGCGCGGCGAGCACGGGAAGCCGCATGCATGGCGCGGTGTTGCCGTTTTCCTGCGCGGCGACCACCAGGTGAATGAAACCAAGCTGCTGGGAGTCATTGGCGCCGCCGAACTCCGCACCATGCAGGCCGAAGAACTGTCGCACTACTTCAACGGACCGGCCGGTTACCTCGGCCCTGTGGGATTAAGACCGGACACGCAGACGCTCGGCGACGGACTCACTGTGATTGTTGACCAATCGCTCGAAGGCCGCCGCAATATGGTTTGCGGCGCCAACCAGCTCGACTATCACCTGCGCAACGTGACCCCCGGCCGTGATTTTGGATGGACGCTGAGCGCCGACATCCGCAGCGTCAATGAGGGCGAGAAGTGTCCGAAGCCTGCCTGCAACGGCCAATTGCTAGTCGGCAAAGCCGTTGAAGTCGGCCACATCTTCAAGCTGGGCTACAAGTACTCGGAATCCATGGGCGCGCGCGTGCTCGACCCCAACGGCAAGGAAGTGACGCCCATCATGGGCAGCTACGGCATCGGCATCGAGCGCATTCTCACCGCGGCCGTCGAGCAGGGGAACGACGCCAACGGCTTCTGGCTGCCGGTTTCCATCGCGCCCTTCACAGTGGTGGTCACGGTGACCAACATGGCCGATCCTTCTCTGCGCAACACCGGCGAAACCGTCGCCTCCGAGCTGGCTGCGGCGGGTCTCGACGTGTTGCTCGATGACCGACAAGAGCGCGCCGGCGTCAAATTCAAAGACGCCGATCTGATCGGGATCCCTTACCGCATCAATGTAGGCAAAAAGGCGGGCGATGGCCAGGTGGAGTTGGTGACGCGCGCTACGTCCACCAGCGAGGACGTGGCTCTGGCGGACTTGCTCGCGACGATGAAAGAGAGAGTGGAAGAACAGAGTCTGCTGGAGGCGAGCGCGTAGCCTTTGCTTTTGGCTATCAGGTTTCAACCATCGGCTTTTCGCCCTTGGGCGAGGCGATGGGGCGAAATGGCGAAGGCTTGCAGCAAACTGCAGCCGAACAGCAGGAAGGAACGACTGAGAGCTGGGAGCCAGGAGCTAACATGGTGGTGAAAATCAGAGTCGCGCGGCCCGTGGGCAGGCATCCCGTGGCCATGGCAGCCCTGCTCATTGCGGGGGCAGCTATCGCGTTCTGCGCCATCGTCGGCTTCTCCATCTTTGCCTTTTACTACCTCGCATACCGGGGAATCGTCGATGAGCGGCTCAGCCAGCCCATCTTTGCCGAGACCGCCAAAATCTACGCCGCGCCGCGCGAAGTGCGACCCGGACAGACCCTTTCCGTCAGAGTCATCGCCAACGAACTGCGCGAGGCAGGCTACACCGGCGATGGGGCCGTGCAGCCCTCCCCGCTGGGCGCGTTCAGCGAGGGTGTGCAGCAGATCACGGTGCATCCCGGCGCGCAGTCGTATCACGCGCCCGACAGCGCCACTATTCATGTCCGTGATGGCGTCGTCGATTCCATCGTCGATGCGCACGGCCAGGAGCTGGCCAGCTACGAGCTCGAGCCTTTGCTCATCACCGGATTGAGCGCCGGCGCGCAGCGCATTAAGCGCCGGCTACTCACCTACGACGAAATCCCGCCCAACCTGGTGAACGCCGTGGTGTCCATCGAGGACCGGCGCTTTTTCGAGCATAACGGCGTAGACTACTATCGAATTCTTGGCGCAATTCGCAACGATATCACCCCCGGCCATCGCCTGGTTGAAGGCGGTTCCACGCTCACCATGCAACTGGCGCGGGGTTTCTTTCTTACGCCCCAGCGCCGGCTCAAGCGCAAGATCATCGAAATCGCCATTACCTTTCAGCTTGAGCACCGCTTCACCAAGAAGCAGATCTTCCAGATGTACGCCAACGAGATCAATCTCGGGCAGCGGGGCAGCTTCTCGATCGACGGTTTTGGCGAAGCGGCCCAGGCATACTTCGGCAAAGACGTCCGCCAGCTCAGCCTTTCGGAGTGC
>JASHUH010000358.1 GCA_030040115.1 Acidobacteriaceae bacterium
AAGCAGGTCCAAGGCGAAGCTGACTTCCGGTGGCGCGAGGTGGATATCGACGGCGACCCCGAACTGCGGCGGAAATACACCGAGGAGGTTCCCGTAGTTTTTATCGATGGGCGCAAGGCGTTCAAATATCGCATGGAAAAGCGCCATTTTCTGCGGGTGTTGGCGGGGAGAGCGCAGACGGATTGACTCTCTGCAGCCGAGCTTTCCCTGCTTGGCCAGCGGAATTTTGGAAGCGCGGCAAATGTGGATTGACCGCGAGAGCGCTTCTCCTTCCCATGCAGCCCTTGCAGCCTTCATCGAAGGTGGCGATTCTTGGAGGGAATCGACCCTGGAGTTGCCGGCTTGGCTGCATAGCAGAAGGAGTAGCGCTATAGGGGCGCCCGGCGAGCTGACTTTCGTGCGGGAAGCCGATGTTTAGCGGGCGACGACGACTGAGAAAATAACCCCGCTCGGGTTGGCGAGCACATAATTACCGTCGATTTCTCGCCATTCGTATCCCCTGGGCGGCTGTCTTAGGTGATGGGCGTGCCAATCGACTTGCTCGCCGCGCCTCCAGTCCTCGTCGCGGATGTGGGCGCCTTTCTTCCACTCATTGTGCCGTACATACCGTTGGTGCTCTTGAGGGTGCTGATCCTGAGCGAAGGCCACTCCGCCGCTCAGGGTGAGAGCGAGGCTGGAAACAGCCAAAATTCGGGATAATTTTTTCATAGCAACACCTCCGCGAATTAGATGTGAGGAAGGAAGCATAGCGCTGTCTGGAAAACGTCGCGAATCTTGATTGTAAACCTGGACTAGGCTTTAGCCAGCTCAGTCTCGATTGCGGCGACGAGCTCGGGAGCCTCGGGCGGGGTGTCGGGCGAGAAGCGCCGCACGACCTCGCCGGAGCGGCTGACGAGGAACTTCTCAAAATTCCACAAAATCTCCGGTTCCGGCAGGGTGTCGATGCCATAGCCTTTCAGCTTTTCACGGAACGGCGCTTCGCCTGCGCCGGCGGCGTTGGGTTGGGCGGCAATCAATGCGGCGTAGAGCGGGTGCTTTCCGGGGCCAACGACGGTGATTTTGCTGAAGAGGGGGGAACGTGACGCCGTAATTCAGGGTGCAGAACGACTGAATCTCTTCATTCGTGCCCGGCTCCTGGGCTCGGAAGTCGTTGGCGGGAAAACCGGCGATGACCAGCCCTTGCCCACGGTATTTCTCGTAGAGCTTCTCAAGGCCCTGGTACTGCGGGGTAAGGCCGCACTTGGACGCGACGTTGACGACGAGAAGGACATGGGCGCGGAAGTCGGTGAGCGACGCGGGCTCGCCGGTGATTTTCTCGACGGGAATAGAGTAGATGGACGCAGGCATGAATACCTCCTTTCTCGATCATACGAGGCGCCGGGCGAGACGCCCGCGTGCGCGAATCGGCGCGCACCCCAGCCGAGTGTGAGATTGTGCGCCCACTGAGACGCGAGATCTTTGGTCAGGGCTTGTTGGCGAGGATGAGCGGGGATGGGCCGCGGCTGGCCAGCGTCCGCGCGTCGACGAAACCGGCTTCGGCGAGCCAGGCGGCAATTTCCTCGAAGGAATAGGTGTCTCCGTTCTCGGTGTTCACCAGCATGTTGGCGGCGAAGATAAGGCCGATGACGGGGCCGGTGCGATCGGCGTTGACGAGGAATTCGGCAATGGCGATGGTGGCTCCAGGAGCGAGAGCGGCAAAGGTTTTTTGGAGCAGCGCGCGGCTGCGGGCGACGCCTTCGCTGTGCAGAATGTGGCCGAGGGTGGCGACGTGGTGACCGGCGCCGAAGTCGGCTTCGAGCAGGTCACCCGCAGCGAATTCGAAGCGAGAACTGAGGCCGAAACGGGCAACAGTTTTGCGGGTGACGGGCAGAACGCCGGGCCAATCGACGGCGCGGACGCTGACCGAGGGTGCGCTCTGAGCAAGAGCGATGCCCCACACGCCCGAGCCGGCGGCAAGATCGAGCACGCTCACTGGTCTGCCCATCAGATCGAGGCGCAGGTAATGAGCCAGGTCCTGTGCGGCGGGATAGCTCATGGGAAAAATGTCGTTGACGAAGTTCTCGAAGAAGGCGCTGCCATTTTCCTGGCGATTGACGGCGGCGTCGGGCGCACCGGCGGCGACGATCTCGTGGAGACCCAACCATTTGGGCAGCAGATGTTCGCTGGTGTGGCGAAGGAGTCCGCCCTGGAAGGCGGGCTTGGTGCTGACCAGGAAGGCGGCGCTTTCCGGGGTGAGCGCATATTGGCCCTGGGCGTCTTTGGCGAGAAAATCGAGACCCACCAATACATTCAGAATGGCCGCGAGGCCACGCTCGGAAGCTCCGGTGGCCTGGGCAATCTCGCTGAGCGACAGCGGACCGTTATCGAGGACATCGAAGATGCGGTGACGGATGGCGGTTTCGAGGATCAAGGGCGGCGCGTAACCCCACGCCATTTGCATGATGCGTTCGGGACTAGGAGTGGATGTGGCCGGAGCGTTTGCGGACGGGCTGAGTGTGGTAGCCATGCTGACCTCGCTGATAGCAGTGGGCCTGAGGGACGCCGTGGGGCAAGGATAGCAGGAAAGGGGAGAGCATGAGTTGTGGAGAATTGCGAGAAGAGGAGACACGTCGTTTCGCGGCGCGACATAGCAGGTAGACAAGTGAGCGACGATGGCTCAGGCGAGCAGTTGCTTGGCGAGGCGGATGTAGAGATCAACGGCTTCGAGCAGTTCTTTTTTGGCGAGCTTTTCGTGCGGCGTGTGGGCCACATGGATGGAGCCGGGGCCGAGAAGCAGGGGCTCGCCCCAATGGGAAAGCTGGGGAATGTCGGTGGTGAATTTGGCGATCATGGTGGGCAGGCCGGGAACGGCGCGCATGCGGACAAAGGGGATTTCGAGGGTGAAGTCAACTTCGGCGAGACCCTCAGCGGCTTTGAGGAGCGCGGCGCGGACAGGCGCCGAATCGCCGACCAGACGGACGAGCACCTGCGCTTCCGCTTGATCGGCGATGACATTGGGCGCGTAGCCGCCTTGAATTTGGCCGATATTGAGCGTGCTGGGGCCAACGTCTTCGGTGACCGGCAAATCGAGGGCGAGCAATCGGGCGAGCACTTCGACGAGCTTGTGCACGGCCGAATCGCCCAGTTCCGGATAGGCGGAGTGAGCCATTTTGCCGCCGGCGCGGAAGACGACGCGCAACGCGCCCTTGGAGGCCAGGGCGAGGCGATTGTCGGTGGGTTCGCCATTGATCAAATAGCGACTCCCCTTGGGGGCAAGGTTGGCGGCCTTGGCGCCGGCGGAGTCGCGCTCTTCGCCGGAGACGAACAAGAGGCCGATGCGGAACCCCGCCGCTCGCAGCGCTTCGGCGGCGGCGATTTGCGCGGCGATGATGCCCTTGGCGTCGGAGACGCCGCGGCCATACATAAATTCCGCATCTTCGCGGAAAGGAATATAGGGGGGTACCGTGTCCATGTGGGTGGAAAAGACGAGATCGGGGCTGGGGGCGGCGGGACCGGCATAGACGTTCCAGCGCGGGCCATCGGGGGCGCCTTCGCTGGGTTGCGGAACGGGAGTTTTCTCGACCGTCCAACCACGCCCCACCAGCAACTCGGCTAGAAAATCGCCCACCGGCCCTTCGTGATAGGTTGTGGATTCGATTGCGCAGAGCTGGCGGGTGAGCCCTATCGGGTCGAGGGCGGAGCTGTCGATCATGGCGCAGCCAGAATACCGCTTTTCACGTCGTCATTCCGGGACAGGCTTGAGGGGCTGGCGCAAGGTTGAAGGAAAGACGAGCAGACGAGACGATATCGCTAATTAGGGATACGCTGCGATCCCGGGCAGGGGCGGCGGGTTTCAAGGCGGCGCAGTGGGTGGCGAAAAGGACCTTTCCTGAAACGGTAAGCGTATCGCCCAGCTATGGCCAATCCTGCGCCCCATGGAAAATACGTGAGACTTCAAAGTCCGATTCTTGGCCGGCCGGCGCTCCAGCTTGTGTTTGCGCGTAAAATGGGAGTTGGCATGAACGAGACGATCGCAGTCTCCGGCACTGCGGCGCAACGGGAGCCTTTCAGATCGCGCAGCGTGGTGTTTACCGGACCCGCCGGCCGGATTGAGGCAGTGTTGAATGGCGGGGCGCCGGATGCACCCTTTGCGGCGTTGATCTGCCATCCCAATCCCGAATACGGCGGCACCATGCACAACAAAGTGGTGTACCACGCCATGAAGGTGCTGAACGCGCCAGAGTGGGGCTTGGGGTGGCCGGTATTGCGCTTCAATTTTCGCGGGACCGGGTTAAGCGAAGGCAGGCGTGACGGCAAAGCCGAGGTGGGCGACGTGCTGGCGGCTCTGGACTGGCTGGAACGGGAATTCAGGTTGCCTATGGTGGCAGCCGGGTTCAGCTTCGGATCGGCGATGGCGCTGTGGGCGTGTTGCGGCCCGCAGAAGGCGAATCACGAGGTGCGCGCCCTGATCGCGCTGGGACTGCCGACGCACGCCGACGGGCGGGATTACCGCTACGGGTTTTTGCGTGCGGCGACCCTTCCCAAGCTGTTTGTCAGCGGCGAGCGGGACGCGTTTGGGCCGCAGGCTCAACTGGAGGAGGTGATTTCCGCCGCGGCCGACCCGAAACAACTGGTGCTGATTCCCGGCGCCGATCATTTCTTTACCGGCCACCTGGAGCCGATGCAGAAGGCGATGGCGGGCTGGTTGCAGGAGCAATTGCTATGATTCCGGCGAGCGATACGGCCTTGGATGTATTGCACGCCACAGCGGCCACGATTTTTGACGATGCTCTCAAGGAGTGCAATATCGCGACGGCTTTCGATCGCCGCATTCGCTTCGAGGGCAACAAACTGATACGGCTTTTGCCCGACGGCAGCGGTCCGGAGATCATCGATCTCTCCAGCTACAAGCGCATCTTTATCATCGCGCTGGGCAAAGCGGCCGCGCCGATGCTGGACATTTTGCTGGATCGAATGAAACGGCGCCAGGGGGTGCGCGGCATCTGCTGCGCGGGCCAGTTGCCCAAGGTTCGCAACTGGCGCATCCGCTACTTTGAAGGCGGCCATCCGCTGCCTAACGAGGATTCCTTCGCCGCCGCCCGCGCCGCGCTGGCCCTGGTGAAGAAGGCCAGGAAAGACACGCTGATCTTCTTTCTGATTTCCGGCGGAGGGTCGGCGATGTTCGACCTGCCGATCGATCCGCAAATTACGCTCAACGAGACGGTGGCGTTTCATCGCGTACTGCTAGGTTCGGGCGCGCCCATCAACGAGATCAACACCCTGCGCAAGCATTTTTCCGCGGTCAAAGGTGGCCGGCTGGCCATGGCCGCGCCGGAGGCGACCAAGGTGAGCATGTTGCTGCCCGACGTTCCGCTGCGCACCCTGGATGCGCTTTCGTCGGGACCGACGTCGCCGGATCACTCGACCGTGGCCGAGGTGCGCGAGCTATTGGCGCGCTATGGAATGGGTCAAAAGCTGCCGCCGGCGGTGCGGGAGTTTTTTGAGCGCGCCGACTTGCCCGAGTCGCCGGGGAACAAAGTGTGGCGGCCACCGTTCCTGCCCAAGCCGCGCGCCGGAACGGCGCCGCGGCGCATGACCGCGGCCGGCAATATGACCGGGGAAGACGCAAGTTTCCGCGATTCGGTGTTCGAGATTCTGCTTTCGAGCCACGATCTGGTGGAAAACGCGCGCGGCCTGGCGAAAAATTCCGGCTATTACACGGTGGTGGACAACAGTTGCGACGATTGGGACTACGCGGCCGCGGCCCGTTACCTGCTGGAGCGCTTTCACGCGCTGCGCGCCGCGCACCCGCGGCTATGCCTGATCAGCGTGGGCGAAGTGACGGTGATGCTGAACGATTCGCCCGGCGCCGGGGGGCGCAATCAGCAGTTCGCCCTCGTCTGCGCGCTCGACCTGGAGAGGCATCCCCATGAACGGTTGACGGTGCTCAGTGCGGGATCGGACGGCATCGACGGCAACACTCAGGCAGCAGGAGCGATTGTGGATCCCACCACCGCGGCGCGGGCTCGCGTTTTTGGCTTCGATCCGGAGAAGTCGCTCGCGGAGTTCAACGCTTGTCCGCTGTTCACGGCCCTGGGCGACGCCATTGTAACCGGCCCCACGGGGCACAATCTGCGGGATTTGCGGCTGCTGATTGCGGACGAAGGGTGAAGGCTGCTAGCAGCTCTCAGCCTCCCGTCCTCGGCTTCAGTGTGCAACTCTTGGCAATTGGTGAGCGGTGTCTTCACGAACCGATGATTTTCAGGCGGGGCGGCCGAGAATCTTTTATCCCGCGCGCGATCCACAGAGGGATGCGCTAAGATTGGCGGGGCGAAGGCGGTCACGTTGCACCCGCCCCCGCCCTCAACAGGATTGGTTCGTGCCCCGAAAAGCAAGCCTTAGGAAAGCCGGCAAACCGCCCGACATCCGAACCGTGGCCGCCCTGGCCAAGGTTTCGATCGCCACGGTTTCGCGCACCATCAACGGGTCGCCACTCGTGAGCGACCGTCTTTCGAAACGGGTGTGGCAGGCGATCAAGCAACTGAATTATTTTCCCAACACCCATGCGCGCACGCTGGTGTCGGGGCGCAGCCGATTGCTGGGCATCATCGTCGAGAACATCACCAATCCTTTTTTCCCGGAGTTGATTCAAAGCTTCGAATCCATCGCGGTGGGATACGGATACGAGATTCTGGTGAGTTCGTCGTATGGCGACCCGGCGACGCTCACCAAGTGCGTGCGCCGGATGCTGGAGCGCAAGGCGGACGGGGTCGCCGTGATGACTTTCGGCGGCGAAGAGACGGTGCTGGACGAGTTGGTGCATCATGGCGTGCCGATTGTGCTGGCCGAGTTCAAGCTCACCGATCCGAAGGCGAGCACGATTCTGCTGGATTATTCGACGGGCATTCACGCCGCGGTGCGCCACCTGGCGGAGCTGGGGCATCGCCATGTTGCTTTTCTGGCCGGGCCACACACGCTGCACTCGGCGATTACGCGGGAAAACGATTTTCGCGCCGCGATTGTGGCCGAGGGTCTTTCCGCGCAGAAAAAGTGGGTGATCGAGTGCGACCATACGCTCAAGGGCGGGATGGCGGGGTTCGGCCGGTTGCAGTCCTTGGCGGCGCCGCCGACCGCCATCGTGTGCTCGAACGATATGACCGCCATCGGGGTGCTGCGCGCCGCCTACAAGAGCGGCCTGCGCGTGCCCGAAAATCTTTCCGTGATTGGCTTGGACGACATCGATTTCGCCGAATTCACCTTACCGCCGCTCACCACCATCCGGCTTTCCCGGGTGGAACTGGCGCGCGCGGCGTTCGAGGCGCTTCGCCAGCAGGCCGAAGATCCCGGTAATCCCAAACTGCAGCGCGAGTTTCTGGTTTCGACGAGCTTGGTAGTGCGCGATTCGACGGCGGCGCCGCAGGCGTGACATGCTTGCGCACAGCGGGCCCGGGGGCGCGCCCCAAAGTTCGCCGCTCGGCCTCAAGTCGCCGGGGCGGTGTCGAAACTGGTCACTGCCGCCAAGCTTTGCTTCAAGACAGCCGGTTGCGCCAGACGTCGCACCGTGAGCACGGTGATGTCGTCTTGCTGGCCGAAACTCCTGGCCGCATCGGCAATATAGAAAGCCGACTGGTTGCTCAAATTGTGGACGCGATCGAAGCCGAACAGCTCGCCGGTAGGCCGGCGCGCCTCCACCACGCCGTCGGAAATCAAAAGCACCCGGTCGCCGGGATGCAAATAGAGCCGCACTTCCTCGTAGCCCACTTCGGGGAGAAATCCCAGCGGCAGCCCGCCCGGCACGTCAATCTCCTGGCTATTGAGGTATGGCGGCAGATGGCCGGCGTTGGCCAGGACCAGCTCGCCGTTGCCGCCGAACCACGCGGCCTGGCAGGTGGTGTAGCACTCGCTGCCCGCCAGCACGCGGTTGAGCGAATCCAATAGCTGAGCCGGCCTGAGCTCCGCGCTACGCCGCAGCGCGCCCATGAGCATGGAGACGTTCATGGCCGCCTTCAAACCCTTGCCGGCAACGTCGCCGATCACAACCAGCATGCCGCCATTGGGCGCGGTCTGCAGATGGAAGAAGTCTCCACCTACTTCGGTGGCGGGGGTGTAGACGGAGTCGACTTCAAAGCCCGGGGTGGCGATCTTTTCGCGGGGAATCAACAGCTCCTGCACGCTGCGCGCCGCTTCCAGCTCGTTCGACACCCGCTCCTGCTC
>JASHUH010000359.1 GCA_030040115.1 Acidobacteriaceae bacterium
AATTGCCACCGAGATTTGCCTGTTGCCAAATCGAAGTCGGCAAGGCGGTCATCGCAATGAGCGAAGGGTTGACGATTGAAGCATTCTGACAAACGGCGACTTCGCGACGGAGCCAGGGATCGACCTTCAAGTACATCAGTCACGCGGATCTTTAGATCGCCAGCCCGCCCTTGGATGTCAATGTACACAGCTCGCCCACGCTAGGGCGACGAAGTATTCCCTTTATTGAGCGTGGGTGACTATCGGCTGTGGATAAGTACCTGACCATTTGTGCTCGCCAGCTTGCCGCGTCCCAGTCTCCACGAGCTTTCCGCTTGGGCGCCGATTTTGCGCATACTTTGAATAGTCGCTTCCATGTTATAGCGGACGTGGGTTCGCATTGCGGCGTCCGCCCCCAACGGATCAGTCGAAGAGATGGCGGCGACCAGGTCGGAATGAAAGTGAGAGGGAACAGGCGGCTGTTCGCCAACCAGATCGAACATCCAGTTATAGAACAGAACATCGTTGCTCTCGATCAACTGGCAAAGAGCGAGGGATCCGGAGTACTCCGAGATCCGCATATGCAGCTGCACATGCGCGGTATTGACTTTGAACACCAGCGATGCATTGTCCGGATTGGCATAACGCACTTGATAGAGCCCATCCAGTTCCGCCGCCATCTCACGCAGCTCGCGGCGTTCGGCCATCCCAGCCCGTTCCGAAAAAAGCCGCGCCGCCTGACTCTCCAACGCTTCACGAATAATGAAGCGGTCGCGAATATCCGGCTCCGTGGGAATGCGTATTCGGGTTCCTACCTGCGGCTTGCTCTCGATCAGGCCCTCCTGAACGAGCCGCTGGATCGCTTCGGAGACGGGTATCATGCTCATCCCAAGTTCGGCAGCTAAACGCCGGCGCGAAATCGCTGAGCCCAGGGCAAAGCGCCCGGTCAAAATCTGTTCGCGGATCGCCCGATACGCCTGATCCGGCATTCCGTGTAGAGTCGGTCTGGTCCCGTTCCTGGGATTTCCCGGCATCGCTTCCATCCTTTTTCCCAGTTTCTCACAGCTCATCGCGCGCTACTGCGCCGGTAGTACCAGAAATATAGGGAACCGAGCGCGCATTAGCGTCAAATTCCTCGCACCATAACCATAAAAATCGGCCTGCGTGGGCTTCATTTCCATCCGCACCGGCTGCGGCAGTTCCGTCTAGCTCCCCGCGCAACCGCCCTACAGCGTCTCAGAAACGGGAAGAAAAGCTTGTTTTTTGTTGACACGCCCGCGAGAAGGAAGTTATTTTTGTCTTCTGTCATAACAGTATCAAAATCACGCCTCCAAAAGTCTGGCGTTGGTTTCCCGTCCCCTTACGGAAAGCTGCTCCAGTTCGACATCGGAAAGGACGACATGTTGCATCTCCAGCCAAAGCGTGTAGTCTCGGCGATCGCGGCTTTATTGTTGGCTCCGTTGGTGCATTCCCAAGGCAATCCCCCCATTTCGGCGCCGCTCGTGGTCTCCAGTAATCCCCACTATTTCAAAGACGCCAAGGGCGACGTGGTCATTTTGAACGGTTCCCAAACCTGGAACACACTGCAGGACTGGGGCACGGACGGATCAGTATCGACCCTGGATTTCAACGCCTTTGTCAAGTTCCTTGTGGAGCACGGGCACAACTTCACCCTCCTGTGGCGGGTGGAACAGCCTAAATTCTGCCACCTTCCCGTAAACGGCGGCCCTCCTCCCGAATTTACGGTCTCTCCGCAGCCGTGGATGAGAACTGGTCCCGGGATGGCAACCGACGGCGGATTGAAATTCGACCTAACAAAATTCAACCCTGCTTACTTCGACCGGCTGCGCGCCCGAGTGCTGGCCCTGGATAAAGCCGGAATTTATGCCGGCGTCTATCTGTTCACCGGCGAGTTCCTCAACATATACCGCTGTTCGACCGATGGCTACCCGTTCACGGGCGCCAACAACATCGATGGCGTCGATGACGGCTATCATGATGGGCCGCGGGGAAATGGCTCCGTCGACATGACGGCGCCCAATCGAATTACGAATTTTCAGGATGCCTTTGTCGACAAAGTCGTCGACACCCTCAATGACCTTCCGAACGTGCTTTGGATCGTTTCCGAAGAAGCCCCGCCTACCTCCCTCTGGTGGAACGACCATCTCATTGCGCACCTCAGAACCTACGAAGCGGGCAAGCCGTATCAGCATCCGATCGGCTACGCGGCGCCCATCCGGACCCCGGATTCAGTCTTGTATAATTCCGAAGCAGACTGGGTGGCCCCTTCCGCCAACATTTCTCCCACCTCCTCCTGCGGAGCTGGGAAGCCCGCGTGCAAGGTAAATGTGAATGACAGCGACCACTCCTATTGGGAGATGTGGCTCCGCACGCCTCAGGAAAATCGCAACTATATCTGGCAAAACGTCCTGAACGGCAATTCCGTGCTCTTCATGGACCCTTATCTCGTGTATTACCCGCGCCAGAACCGGAATATGTGCCTCTCTCCCATTCGAGGAATCTGTACGGCTCCAGATCCGCGCTATGAAAACTTCAGAGACAATCTCGGATACGCGTTGAAATTCGCACGCAAATTGAATCTCGCCAAGGCCACTCCGCAACCGACGCTCAGCACCACCGGCTATTGCCTTGCTCAAACTCCGTCGCCAGGTGCCGCGTACCTGGTCTACTCACCGGCAGGCGGCAGGTTTGAGGTGGATTTATCCGCCAGGCCCTCGTCGAGGAGACTCGCGGTGGAGTGGTTCAATCCGGCCACCGGCAAAACGCTCGTCAAAGATGCGATTCCCGCCGGCTCCCACGCGCAATCGTTTATTCCGCCTTTTAGCGGCGACGCCGTCCTCTATCTCGCAGACTTAGGGGGACAGACTACCTCCGGCGGCCGTTAATCGGGCCTTATCTACGCTTACTGAACGTCAGTATCTATCCTGGCTCCAACCAACATGATACTGAAAATACAAGTGTTATTAGGAAGAAATTTTTATATTGACAACAAAATTCAGCGGAGGTAGATTGAACTGCAATCACAGTAAGCACGAGGCGTCTTCCCTTATCCCCTTATCAAAGCTCGAGCCCGTTTTTGAATTCCATGTGGCGCCAGGCCGTTGGCGATTTGAGTGGAGGTCGGAAAAATGACTCAACGAAATTGGTGTTGCGATTCCATCGCGAGGCGCATGATCGCCCCCATGCTCCTCTCCGCGGTCTGTTTTTTAAGCCTGCTCCTTTCGCCCGGCCGACTGGATGCACAGGTGGAAAATGGTATTGACGGGACCGTCGTCGACTCCACTGGTTCAGTGATTGCCGGCGCCAATGTGACGGTTACAAACGCCTCAACAGGCGTGGTGTCCCATGCCGTTACTTCATCTGCGGGCACGTTTACGGTGATCAATTTGACTCCGGGTGACTATTCTGTTGCTGTGGATGCGGCGGGATTCCGCCGGGTGACAACGCAGGCGTCCGTCGAAGTCGCCAGGATGGCGTCACTCAGCTTTACGATGGTTCCCGGGGCCGAGACGCAAACCGTCACGGTGTCAGCGGCTAATATCATCTCGCTCGATACCGAGTCTCCAGGGATAGGCACTACCCTCGAACCCGAACTCGTACAGACAGCCCCCATCGAAATCAACAGCATGGCTCGCCAGATTGACGAGTTTATGTACACCGCTCCTGGCGTTCAGGGCAGTTCCAGTTCCCACACCATCAATGGCGGCGTCAACTACGAGAATGAAGTCCAATTCAATGGTGTTCCGGTGGCGTTCGCCGACTACGCCGGCAACCAGACCAACATCAACCCGCCCTATGAAATGGTGGACGAGTTCCGCGTGAACAGCTCCACGTTCGACGCGCGCTACGGATTGGGGATGGGCTCGGTTACTTACAATATGGCGTCCGGCACGAACGTGCTTCATGGAGACGCGTTCGAAATTCTCCGCAATCAATTGTTCGACTCCGACGGGTTCTTCCCCACCCACTTCGGCGCCAACGGGAAGCCGATTCCCCCGGTGGATCAGCAAAACAACTACGGCTTTTCAATCGGCGGTCCCGTCGTTCTGCCCAAACTGTATCACGGAAGAGATCGCACGTTCTTCCACTTCAGCTCCGACTGGTTCAAACAGAATCAGGCCCAGAACGCCATTGGCACCGTGCCCACGCCGGCAATGACGCAAGGCGATTTCAGCAACTTCGTGGACGCCAACGGCAATCTGATCCCCATCTATGACCCGATGACCGGCCAACCATTTCCAGGAAATAAGATTCCACCCCAGCGCTTCAGTGCGATTTCCAAAACTGTCCTTCCATCAATTCCGGCGCCTGACCGCCCAGGCATTGTTTTTGGCCTTCAGGATAACAAGTCCCCGGCGGTTCATTCGTTAGCTATTTCTCAGTTCCTATGGGGATACACCATCGACCATAACCTGAGCCCGACCCAGAATATTCACTTTAGTCAATGGCGGGACAGGCTAACCTCCCCGTTCTTCAGCCAGTCGGCCATCGTACCTCCAACCAACGAGTTGCAAAGCTTAGTGAACAACGGCGACCTTGGCTCCGGGTTTTTATTGAATTACACAAAGACCATCAGCAAGAATCTGGTGGTCACCGCAGGCGCGGATTGGATTGGAAACATCCTCGGGCAACATGACGCCTTAACGGGAGTCAACTTTTCGGGTGTCGTCAGCGGCACGACATTTCCAGATACTGGCTTCGACGGTCAAAACGCGATTACAAACTGGGGCGCTTACGGCGGCGGATACATTTCCGGCTTCACGGATAACACCAATCGGCGGCTAGGGGTAGTCGTCGTGAACAACTGGCTCTGGACCAAAGGAAGACATACTTTGAATTTCGGCGGGGAAGTGCGCCGCGCGATGCAGGACCTGTTCGATTGCGCGGGATGCGGCGGCGCGTTCTCCTTCAGTCAGAGATCGACCTCGACTCCCGACGCCAGCGATCCCAACTTCGGCAGCTACGGCAGTTCCTTCGCCAGCTTCCTTTTAGGCTTAGTGGACTCGGGAACGCGAATTGAGTCGAGTGAGATCAAGTTAAGAAACAAGGCATTCTCTTCATACATACAGGATGACATAAAACTGACCGACCGCTTGACGGTGAACGCCGGCCTCCGTTGGGACATCATGGTTCCCTTCACGGAGGATCATAACGAGATCCTTTATGTGAATCAGACAGAACCCAATCCCGGTGCCGGCAACCTACTGGGCGCTATGACCAAGTTCGGATCGTGCGACGGCTGCGCCGATCTTACCCGCGCCGCCATCCACTGGAAGAACTTTGGCCCGAGATTGGGTCTGTCGTTCCAGTTGAATCCCAGAACCGTGATTCAGGCCGGATTCTATAAGGTCTTTTTGGATGGCGGCGCCTATGAATTTGGAACCTCCCAAGCCGCTTTATATATGACCAGCCTTCTGCAGGGCGAGTTTTACCGCAACACCACCCTTACGAGCGCACCCGGATACGGCAGTTGGGACACGCTTTCCATGCCCCTCCCAGGCCCTACTCCATTTACTCCGGAGATCGGCAACGGGAACGGATTTGTTGTTGGCTTCCTGCCTAAGTACTATGGCATATCGCCTTACGACCAAGCCTGGGATTTCAATGTCCAGAGACAGCTTCCCTGGAATCAGTTCCTGACCGTGGCCTACGTTGGCAACCGGGCCATTCACCTTCCAGTCACCTTGCACCAGCTCGACCAGCCTCCTCTTTCCGTGCTTCAATACGGAAACCTGCTGGGTGAGCTTGTAACATCTCCCGACGCCGTTGCCGCCGGCATTCAAATTCCCTATCCAGATTTTGTCCAGCAATTCGGAAATTCGGCCACGGTAATCCAGGCCCTCGAGCCGTACCCGCAATTCGCGTCCTTCGGCAACAATTACGAGAACGATGGAACGGCGTTTTACAACGCGCTTCAACTCCAGGGCGAGAAGCGCTTTTCGAACGGTCTCAGCTACATGGCCGACCTCACGCTGGCGCGGCTCATGTCGAACACGCAGACCGGCTCCTCGATCTTTTCGCCGAACGGGGAGAATTCGGTGAACGAGAGGCCAGAATATGCGCCATCGTCAATCGATCAGAAGTACATCTCGAATTTTGTCGCGACCTATACGCTGCCGGTTGGCCCCGGACAAAGGTACCTGAATTCAAGAGGTCCTTTGGGGCAGTTATTAGGCGGCTGGCAGATGAGCGCGCTCCTCACGTATGCCGGCGGCAATCCGATGGGCGCGACCAACAACTACAATCCGCTGCTCGTAAACGGCTTCGATCGGCCCAATATCGTTCCTGGCGTAAGTCTCGAGACGTACAGCTACAGCCGGTCCAAGCAATATTTCGATGGCAAGACTCCCGCGCCGCCGATCCAATTCACGACCAATGCCTTCCAAAACACCACAGCCTTCCAACTCGGCGACGCGGTGCGCGCCTACGCGGCCCTGCGGACGCCACCTTTAAGAATTGAGAATTTCGACGCCATTAAGTACTTTCGCATCACGGAGGGAGTAAAAGCCAGTTTGCGCGTTGACTACTTCAATGCGTTTAATCGGACCCAGCTTGACGCTCCCGACACCAATTCCCTGGACTCCACATTCGGTCAGATTATTAACTTGAGTTCGCAAATCAGCAACCGGCAAGGCCAGGCGACGTTCCGCGTGCAGTTCTAGGCAAGAGACTTTCCAGTAACTCTTCCGTAATACAATGAGTGGTGGAGGGCGGCCCGTGTCAAAACCGGAAACCGCCTTCTTGGACCGCCGGGTGAGAAGCACTTGAGTTGAAAGTCGCAAGGTAGGGACATTCATTTGTTGAAATCCGACATCGGTACGCCGGCGCTATTGCTCGACCTAAGCGTGATGGAGTCCAACCTGAAGAAGATGGCCGCTTTCTTTCAGGAGGGCCCAACCCGTTTGCGTCCCCACTACAAAAACCATAAGTGCGTGGCGCTCGCGCGACGGCAGATCGCGTGCGGCGCCATTGGAATGAGTTGTGCGACCCTCAGCGAGGCTGAGGCGCTTGTGCGCAACGGGATGCAGAGCGTCTTGGTTGTGAATGAGATTGCGGGAGCCGCAAAAATTGAACGTTTTGCCAATCTCTCACGAGACTGCGACCTTATCGTCGCGGTCGACAACGAAAGAACGGTTGCAGCACTCGCTGCGGCGTCTACTCGCTTGAAGACCCGGCTTAACGTCGTCGTCGACGTCGATACAGGCATGGGCCGCTGTGGAGTGGCTCCCGGAGAATCGGCTCTGGCTCTCGCACAAAGCGCGCTTGCGCAAGGCCTCCGTTTCCGTGGTTTAACGGGCTACGAGGGACATTGTGGCCGAATGCAGCCCGGCGCCAACAAAATCGGGGCCGCCCATCGCGCCATGGACAAGCTTGTCGGCACGGCCAACCTCATCCGAGCGCACGGCCTGGACGTCGAAATTGTAAGCGCGGGCGGGACTGGGACCTATGCGATCACAGGAAGATTCCCGGGAGTTACGGAGATTCAGGCTGGCTCGTATCCGCTGATGGACACCGACTACCGCACCGTTTGTACTGATTTCGACCTGGCCTTGAGCGTGCTCGGAACCGTCATCTCCAGGACCGGCAACGAGCGGTTGGTTTTGGATGTGGGCCTGAAGGCGATCAGCGGTGAACGTGGTTTGCCGGTTTTGAAGAATATGGAGGGCGCCCGGCTTCGGCGACTCAACGCGGAACATGCCATTGTCGATATATTGGACCCCAATTTGCCTGTACAAGTCTGCGATCTACTTGAAATTTGGGCTCACTATAGCGATGCTACCGTGAACCTTCATCGCCGGATGTATGGAATGCGTGACCGGCAAGTGGAAGAAGTATTTGTTCTGGAGGGATAAGGCCGGTGCGATCGGCGAATCAGCCGCTCAGTTTGAGCTTTTCGCGCGAACGCATGCGCCGATCGACGTAAATCGACGCGGGTCACTTATGCTCCCGGAGGAGCAACAAAATCGTGAGAGTCTTCAAAGGCGGAATCATCGGGTGTGGGTTCTTCTCTCAGCATCATCAGGAGGCTTGGAGGCGAATGCCTAACGTTCGGATTGTGGCCGCATGCGACAGCTATCTCGAACGGGCTCAGGCAGCCGCCGGGCATGCATATACTTCCGCATACGAAATGTTGAATGCCGAGGATCTCGACTTTGTCGACATTGTTACGCGCTCGGATACCCATCTGGATTTGATTTCCAGGGTTGCGGAGAAGGGCTTGGCTATTGTGTGCCAAAAACCTCTGGCTCCGGATTGGGAGAACGCCTGCCGCATCGTTGAAATCGCAGCAGCGAACCGGGTCCGGCTCATGATTCACGATAACTGGAGATGGCAGGCCTGGTATCGAGCGGCGCACAAGATCATTGCAAGGGGCGATATCGGCGCT
>JASHUH010000029.1 GCA_030040115.1 Acidobacteriaceae bacterium
AGGTCGAAATCTGGTTCGGAATCCTGAGCCGCAAGGCGCTGCGCGGAGCTTCCTTTCAGGATGTAGACCAACTGCGCCAGGCCATCGAAGACTTCGTCGCCGCTTACGGCCCTTCCGCCAAACCGTTCGTCTGGCGCAAACGCGAAGTCAAGGGCTCGCAGTTGAGAAACACTATCGTTAACTTACGCAATTAGACACTAGTGGCTCTCAGGCAGCGCGCGGCATGAAGCTATCGGATCACCCCATTCTGAATCCGCATCGCGGCAGGCCCGCGATACTCGATTCGAATCTCCTCCTGTTTAACTGGTGTTCGAGCTTCAATCCCAAAGTTACCTTTCCACTACCGCCTTCGAAAGATTTCTCGGTCGGTCCACGTCGACGCCGTGTTCGAGGGCCATGCCATAGGCGAAGAGCTGCAGCGGAACCACTTCGAGAAGAGGCAACAGGTACTCCGAGGCGGGGGGAACAAAAACACAGTCTCCCGCCAAAGCGGCCACGCCCGCATCGCCCGCGTTGGCGAGAACGATCACCCGGGCTTCCTGTGTCTTCATTTCCGCCAGCAGTTGCAATGTCTTTTCGTAGCGCAACACGGAGGCTGGCAAGTCGCGGTCCACAGTAGCGAGAACGAGCAGCGGAACCCGGTCACTGACTAAAGCGTTGGGACCGTGCTTGAGTTCGCCTACCGGATAACCCTCGGCGTGAACGTAGGAGGACTCCTTCAGCTTGAGCGCGCCTTCGCGGGCGATTGCATAATGAATCCCGCGGCCCAGATAGAGAAAAGTGGCCGCGGAGCGGAACTTCGCCGCCAGCGCCGCCACCTGCGCGCGCCAGACATCGAGTTGCGCTTCAAGTTCACCCGGCAGCGCCCGCAGTTCGGCAATTCGGTTTCCGAGCGTCCCTTCATCGATGCGCGCCAAGCGCTTCCCCTCGTAAAGAGCCAGCAAGTAAAGCACGGCCAATTGGCAGGTGAAACTCTTGGTTGCGGGAATGGCTTTTTCCCGACCTGCCGCCAGCGGCATCGAGAGGTCGGCTTCGCCGGCCATTGTGGAAAAAGCAGAATTGGTGATGGCCAGAGTTTTATGATGCTGGAGCCGCGCATGCTCCAGCGCAGCCAGCGTGTCCGAGGTTTCGCCGGATTGCGAAAGCACCAGCACACTGGGTCGTCGCAGGTCCGAGACGCCGCGCAGACTATATTCGCTGGCGTACTCAACATCCACGGCAAGACCGCAAAGGTCTTCGAGCAGAATTTCGCCATAGAGGCCGCTATGCCGGCTCGACCCGCTGGCCGCAATCAGAATTTCCCCCGAAGGATCCGGCCAATCGGAAAGCAGTTCGCCTACCTCTGGCCGAAGAGCGCCATCCTTGAGATAAAGGCCGATGGTGCGCTCCAGCGCTTGGGGCTGTTCGTAAATCTCGCGCAACATCTCGTGTTCAAATAAGGTCATTGTTGACCGATTCTGGCCGTCCGCCCCCTTGCAGGTTCGATTCCTCTTCCCCTATGATCATAACGCGAAGAATCAATCAACTTTATGGAACATAGATCGGAAAAACGCTCGCAAAATCCCGGGAGAAAATTCCTTGATCCCCTTCCCATTGATCCCCATGATCGACTGTCAAGTTCTGCGACAGGTGCGCTATGCCTGAAAGTCTGAGTCGGCGTTCGGAAAAAATCGTCAAACTGCTCCTGCGCACCGGGAGCGCCACTATGGAGGAAATTCTCGCCGAGGCGGGCTCGTCGGCCCCTAGCATCCGGCGCGACTTGGCCCGGCTCGAAAACCGCGGCCTCATCCGCCGCACTCATGGCGGCGCGGCGCTCGTGGAGCCATTGCTCTACGAGCCCTTCCGGTACGATAGTTCGTTTCTGGCCCGCGAGCAGCGCCATGCCGCCGAAAAGCGCCGCATCGGACTCGCCGCCGCCGAGTTGGTCAAGGAAGGCGAGACCATTGGCCTCACCGCGGGCGTCACCACCACGCACGTTGGTCGCAGTCTGCGCCATCGCGATAAGATTCAGGTGGTCACCAACGCCATCAACATCGGCATGGAGCTGTGCAACCAGCCCGGTCTTCGCACCTATCTCACCGGCGGAATCATCCCTTGGGCATGGTCGTTTTCGCTCACCGGCAACGCCGCCCTCCGATTCCTCGACGACGTGTATATGGATAAAGTCTTCCTCAGCGTCACTGGTCTAGACGCTGAGCGTGGAGCTACGACGCTTGAAACGGAGGAGGCTCTGGTCATCCGCAAGATGCTCAAACAGGCCAAGGAGGCGATTGTTGTCGCCGACATCAGCAAATTTGGCAAGGTGAGCCCGGCATTCATCTGCCCCGCCAACGAAATCGCCATGCTGATCACCAGCACCGCCGTGAGCAACCAAACTCTCGCCCCGTTTGAGCGGCTCGGCATCCGGACCCTGCGCGTGTAACGGGCAGTGCCCGTCGGCCCATAGGATTGGCTCCGCCGGGGCCGGAAGGCGGCAAGCTGCGCGCCGAGGCGCCGGCATAGTCAATTGCCGGCCACGAGGGCAACTGAGTTCAACTGAACAGCGCGTCGTCCCAGGACTGCACCTCGTTCCATTGCGGGGTGGGCGCAAAGTACTCTGTGCCCGGCTTCAAGTGCTTTTGCACTTCATCGTCGTTCAACGTCACTCCCAACCCGGGTGTTTCGGGAACTTTGATGTAGCCCTGGTTGATGATTGGTTTCTCCACCCCCTCCCCCAGATCCTGCCACCATGGCACGTCAAGCGAATGATTCTCAAGAGCCAGGAAATTCCTTGTCGCCGCCGCGCAGTGCACGTTCGCCATGCCACTCACCGGCGTGCCGGCAAAATGCATTGCCATGGGCACCCCATAGCCGAACGCCATGTCGCCAATGCGGTGCGTTTGCAGAATCCCGCCTGATGTGGCGAGATCGGGATGAATTTTGTCCACGGCGTGTTCGCTGCACAGCTTCTCAAAGTCCTCGATCCGGTAGATGTCCTCGCCGGTCAGCGTAGGCGTGGGGCTTTCCCTCGTGATTTTCTTGAGCAGATCGGTGTAAAACCATGGAATCACGTCCTCGATCCACTCTAGGTTGTATTTTTCATACGCTTTGCCCAGGCGGATCACGGACTTCACGCCGATGTGGCCCAGGTGGTCCATCGAGAGCGGCATGTCGTAGCCGATGTTGTCGCGCACCGCGGCAACATACTCACAGAGCCGGTCGACGCCCTTATCCGTGACTTCGGTGGCGATGAATAGATTAGGCTGCGCGTACTTCTCCCAGCGGTTCATGCCCGGAGGCTGCATGACCGTGCCCGGCATGCCCTCCAATATGTTGATGCCCAGGTCCATCTTCATCCAAGTCAGGCCCATCGCCTTGCGCTCTTTGGCGCGTTTCCCATATTCGGCCGGGTCCATCGACTCGGTGGTGTCGGCGTAGATGCGAACCTTGTCGCGCCATTTGCCGCCCAGCATTTGGTAGACCGGAATGTTGTAAACCTTGCCGGCGATGTCCCACAGCGCCATCTCCACCGCGCACACGCCACCGGCCTGCCGCGCATTGCCGCCGAATTGCGCGATCTTTTGAAAGAGATAATCGATGCGCAGAGGGTTTTCACCCAGCAACCGGCTTTTGAGCACCATCGCGTACTGGGGACCGGCGGCGTCGCGCACCTCGCCCAATCCGTAGACGCCCTGGTTGGTGTCGATGCGGATGATCGGGCACGGGCTTGGCCCCGGCTTCACCACCACCGCGTAGCGCATGTCGGTGATCTTCAACGCCGACGGGCTGGAGTTGGTGCTCACGTTCTTGATCGCTGGCTCCGCCCGCCATCAGAGCCAGTGACGACTTGATCACGCCGCGGCGGCTGAAACTGGGCTTTCTTTCTTCCGGCATAGTTCGATCCCTCTCCAAGCTGAGCTTGGCTTTCTTAAACTGCTGCTGTGATACAGTGCGCCATTTCACGCGCAAATGGCGCCTTTTCTGCGCCGGGCTCCGCGATCCTCCCTGCTCCTTCGAAGCGAAGCAGACGGCGCGTGCAAAAACTTGGTGATGAACGATGGCCGCAGTATATCCCG
>JASHUH010000030.1 GCA_030040115.1 Acidobacteriaceae bacterium
CCCATCACCTTATCCCGGTGATGGCTTCCCGAAACTCAAAAACCAATGTCGTCTCGTACTCGTTCCTGCCGGGCCAGAGCATGAACTTCCCCAATCGGAAATACCATCGCGTCGAGGTTCGTTCCGCATTTCCGATTCGTGTGCTGACCGGGCCCTGTCACGAGGAATATGTCGTTCAATTCTCCTGTGATAGCCAGCCGGGCGACGTCTTTATTACCGACCGGCGCAGCAAGCCGCTTTTCGGCACGCCCCAGGCAAATCAGGTGACCATCACCGAAATCAAGAAATAAATAAATCACTTTGTTGGCTGCTTTTGGATCGGGGCGGCCGGCGCTGGGCTGCATTCGAATGCTTTCCTCCTCCAGCCGGCATCTTGATCAACCGGCTCTTTCAAGCGCCATACATCGGCCCACTGGCGCCTCTGGTGCGAGCGGACGAGGCGCAAGGCGCTCGACGCGCTACTGGTGCTCGAAGAGCGGCTCGAACGTGAGGATGGCTCCATGAATCGCAAACGCCTGCCATGGTCGGTATGCCTGGTCTGCATCTTCCTCTTCCTTACACCCGCACGGCTCTTCGGCGCCCAAGGCTATTTTCGGGTCGAGCAGAGGGCGGGGGTATGGTGGTTCGTCAGTCCTTCCGGCCAGCTTTTGATCTCTGCTGGCGTCGACAATGTTAGTTACGCGGGAGATTTGATCCACGGGACCACGGTCCATCCTTATTTCGAGCATGTTCAGAAGCTTTATCCGACAGAGGACGCCTGGGCAAGGGCCGAGATCGAACGTCTTCGCTCCTGGGGACTCAACAATCTCGGAGCATGGACCAGTCCTTTTCTATGGACCTATAAGACGCCCTATACGGTGATCCTTGACATTGCCGCGCGCTCCGGCGCGAACTGGCTCAACGGAACCCCGGTTGACGTTTATAGTCCGCAATTCGAAGCGATGGCGCGAAAAATCGCCGAGAAAGAATGCGCGCCTCGCGCTCAGGACCCGTACCTGTTGGGCTACTTCAGTGACAACGAGTTGCGCTGGGGGCCGGACTGGCGCAGTGAACAGAACATGCTCGCGATATATCTCAGTATGCCTTCGAACGCTCCCGGAAGGCAGCACGCAATCGCGTTCCTCAAGCGGAAATATTCAGGGGGCATTCAGCAGCTCAATCAGGCTTGGGGGGTGCATGCAACCAGTTTTGGCGAGCTCCCTTCCGACGCCAGAAACAACGCTTTCCAGGCGGATAATTCGGAGTTCCTGGGCATGGTCGCCCGGCGTTACTTCGAGGTCTGCGCCGATGCAATCCATGCTGCCGATCGCAACCATCTCTACCTAGGCGCGAAGTTTGCGGGAATGCCGCCGGATCCGGTTCTGCGGGCTTCGCATGCGGCGGACGTCGTGTCGGTGGATGTCTACAATTTCGATCCACGCCCCATCGTCGAGCATATCTACAGCGTGACCGACCGTCCGATTCTCGTGGCCGAATTTGCTTTTCGCGCTGAGAATTCGGGCCTGCCCAACACACGCGGGGCCGGACCCAAAGTGCCGGACCAAGAGGCGCGCGCCCGTGCGTATGAGAACTACGTTACAGAATTGGGGAGTTTGCCTGCGGCGGTAGGTTACGAGTGGTTTGAATGGTGCGATGAACCAAAACAGGGACGCTTCGATGGCGAGAATTCAAACTACGGGCTCGTGAATATCGATGACCAGCCTTATTCGCAATTCGTGACTCAGGTCAAGGCTGCCAATCGCGAAGCAATATCTGTTCACCGCAAGCTGATGAACCGGGGCCTGTGAACGCAACGTAGAACGGCGCCCCGGGGCTAAATTTACCCAAATCAACGGCCGAGCAGCGCGCAGGCCGGGGCCATGCGGGCGCGCCTTTCGTCTGTGGCGTGCATGAGGGCGTCTGGTGGCCCCGGCGCCCTGATAGCATCTTTCCTATGAGTCGGCTCACGCTCACCGGCAGGCGCCACGCGGCGCTTTTTGCCGGCGATGCTTTCCTTATTTGTCTATTTCTCTGGGATACCGCCGCATTGCCGCAGGACGCGCACCAACTTTCGCCGGCGGAGCAAGCGCACATCGATGAAGTCCTGGAGAGCGTCGGCCGCGGCCACTCGATCGATCAAGTAGCCGTTTCGCCCGATGGCAAGCGGCTGGCGTGGGTCGAGGAAGAAAGTGAAGGCGAAGAGATTCGTGTCGCCGCCATGGGCGAACTGGACAAAAGCGAGCGCGTGACGGCCGCCGCGCCGGACGAGTCTTGCGACGAAAGCGAGATCGCATGGTCGCCCGATTCGGCCTCCCTGGCGTTTTTTTCGAATTGCGCGCGAGAGGGCGGACAGCCGGACTTGTATCTTTCCCAGCTTGACGGAAAGCCCGCGCGCCGTTTGACCGAGCTGCACGGGTACGTAGACGCCCCCGCTTTCTCGCCAAACGGACAAGAAATCGCTTTCCTTTACGTGAAGGGCGCCACGCGGCCGGCAGGCGCGCTGGCCGCCGAAACGCCGCCCGCGGGCGTCATTGGCGAGAACGACGTCGAAGTTCAGGGTGTCGCCGTGACCCGGATTGCCGCTGACGCGCCGAATGCTTCGCTGGTGACGCCCGCAAAACTGCACGTCTACGAATTCGACTGGTCGCCAGACTCAAAGTCGTTGGCCTACATCGCCGCCGACCCGCCAGGCCAGAACAACTGGTGGGTGGCCAGACTCTACACACAACTTCTCAATTACCCGGTTGAGAACCTCGGTGCGCCGAAGGCGGACCCGGGCAAGCCGAAAATCATTCTTGCGCCATCTGAAATCTCCGGGCCGCTGCACGGCCTGCAGATTGCCGTTCCCCGCTGGTCGCCCGACGGCCGATTGATCGCCTTCATCGGCGGCTTGATGAGCGACCAGGGAGTGACGGGCGGTGACGTCTGGACGATCCCGGCTTCAGGGGGCGAACCGCGCGATGTGACCCCCGGCTGGCCCTCCACGCCGGCTTGGATTGCCTGGGACGGCGAGCGCCATTTGTATGTGGACGAGATTGCCGGCAGCGATTGCCGGCTCATCCGGCTTTTGCTGCGCGGCGACCGCGACGAACCCAACATCGCGGCCGCGGCCAGCCGCACCGTCTTCAGCTTCCCGGGCACAGTAGGCGACGGCCGCTTGGAGTTCAGCCTCTCCTCGACTGCCGACCACTCGCTCTTCGTTTTTCGCGCCAGCACGTACGACCGTCCTACAGAAATCTATGCGGTGCGGTCTGGCGATGCGCGCGGGGCAGCTGGCGTCACGCAACTCACCCATCTCAATCGAGGCGTGGAGCCGGCGTGGGGCCGATCCGTCTCTGTGAATTGGAAAAACAACGGTATTCAGGTGCAGGGATGGTTGCTGCTGCCTAAAGGCTATGGGGAGGCCAAAAATCACCCGTCCGCCAAGTATCCGCTCCTTGTGGAAGTCCATGGCGGGCCGGCGTCGGCGGTCGTTCCCCGCTGGGAACGTGGCGATCCCCTCAGCCCCCAATCCTTTTCGGCGCTCGGCTACTTTGTCCTGGAGCCGAATCCGCGCGGCAGCTACGGGCAGGGCGAGGCGTTCACGCAGGCCAACCGCAAGGACTTCGGCTACGGCGACCTGCGCGACATCGTGGCCGGCGTGGAGGCGGTTGAGGCTCGCTACCCCATCGACGGCGGGCGCGTAGGCCTGGCAGGCTGGAGCTACGGCGGTTTCATGACCATGTTCGCCATCACCCAGACGCACCGCTTCAAAGCCGCGGTGGCGGGAGCGGGCATCTCCGACTGGTTGAGCTATTACGGCGAAAACTTCATCGATCAGTGGATGATTCCGTTTTTCGGGGCCTCGGTGTACGACGACCCATCGGTCTACGCCAAAAGCTCCGCCATCGATTTCATCAAGCAGGCGCGCACGCCGACGCTGGTGGTGGTGGGCGACCGCGACGGCGAGTGCCCCGCGCCGCAATCCTTCGAGTTCTGGCACGCGCTGCGCGACCTGCACGTGCCCACGGAGCTGGTGGTTTATCCGAACGAGGGTCACGGTTTCGACAATCCCGCGCACCGGCGCGATGTGCTGGAGCGCGCCGCGGAATGGTTCGCCCGCTACATGCCGGCGGGCGGGTAAAATGGCCGGCTCGCCATCGGTTGCGAGCGGAGTCTATGAGAGAGAGTTTGCCGGCAGCTTGGGTTTGGGTGCGGGTTGAGCCCGTCCTGATACACTTTTTCTTTGGACTTTTTGCTTGGCTCGCGTGCCTGAAACGATCCATAGCCGGATTCGGGAAGGCAGGCGGTTGTGTTGATTTTTCGGCGGCGAGCCTGCGCCGGACAGGCAAGCGGCCGGCTCAATTCATCATCTCTGACGGAGTCGAAATGACCGTTCCGCAGTGCGATCGAGCGGGGCGGGGAGGATTCATGGGGCGGTTTTTTACGCTTGTTTGTTTGTTGTGTTTGGCCATTCCCGCCGGGGTTTCCATCTCTGGCTGCACGCGCAACCCGGCGGCCCAGTATTGTCCCGAGAACTCGGGCTACGATCTGAAAACCAGCCAGGTGGCTTACATTCTGTTGCAGCCCCAAATTACCGGCATCTCGCTGGCCTATGGGCAAACCATGCAGGTGCAGTCACCGCAGGCCTACACATGCCTCCAGACTTCCGCCTCCGTGGGCTCCAGCAGTTACACCTACGGCACCACCAACAATCAACTGGTTGACATCTCGCCCACCGGACTCATCTGCGCCGGCACTTGGAATCGCAACACCGGCGGCGGCATCGCCAATTACACGTATTGCAACGCACCCGTCCCGGAGCCTTCAACGAATGGGCTGCCGTACTCGGTCGCTTATGTCACGGCCACGGCGGATTCGATCACGTCCAATCCGGTCGCTGTGTACATCCACCCTACCATCACGTCCATTTCTCTTGTCGGGCCGCAACAATGCGTTTCACAAACCCAGGTGGCGCAGCTCGATGAGGAGGCTTGCTACGCCCAGAACGGCAAGCAGGTGCTCTTGTGCGCGCCTTCGTCCGTGACCACCTCCGCCTCGCCCAACCTGGCTTGCCCATTGCCTTATGTGAATGGCGTTAGCGGCGCCCAGGTGTCCCTGTCCTCGATACCGACCTGCGAATCGACGATCGGGATCATGAGCTTCACCGCAGGCAACGCTCAGGTGGCTTCGATTAACTCCACCAATAACCAGATCACGGCCGAGCAACCCGGCACTACGGTGGTCACCGGCTCCATTGCCGGATCCGGTTCGGCGGCCGGATACTTTTCCACCTGCCCGCCGGAGTCGATCAGCGTGAAGCTGGCCAATGGGTCCACATCGGGAGCCATCAGCCAGGGCGTGGCGCAAAACCTTACCACTACGGTGTCCGACACCAACGGCAACCCGATTACCGGCCTTACGCTCACCTACCAGTCCACGAACCCTGTGGACATCAGCGCCGCCTCGGGCGGATCCATCACCACCAGCTTTCCTGGCGTAGCCTCGCTGTATGCAGTTTGCCAGCCCCCGACATGCAATCCGGCGCCCATCAATGAAATCGGCGTCAATGGCACGGGCCTGTCAATCACTTCGAACCCGGCGGACATCACCACCCCGGGAACGGCCAGCGATTACGTCTGGTTCGCGGCCCCCGGCCAGTCGCAATACTTTGTTCCCATTGAGCTGCTCACGGGAGCCCTGGGGACCAATGTGCGGCTGCCCTACGTGCCCAATTCCATGCAGATGGACCGTAACGGCAACAATCTGTACTTCGGCTCCGCCCACGAGCTGATGGTGTATAGCACTTCCACAGACGCCATCACCACACAGGCCACCAATGTGCCTGGTGTCGTGCTGGCGGTCTCGCCCAGCAATTCGCAGGTGCTCATCAACGACCAGGCCCGTCACCTGTTCTATATTTATTCCACCACCGGAACTACGACCACCGGAACTTCGACCTCCAGCACCAGCCCGATCTCTTTTCCTGGGATGGGCAACGCCGCCGAGTGGACCCCGGATTCGCAGACGCTGTATATCACCGACAACGCCGAGCTGAACACGCCGGCGAGTTGCAGCACAACCGGACCGCTGCAAATTACCGGCCACACGGACACGCTCTACGTCTACAATACGAACACAGGCTGGAGCAGCTATCCGCTGCCGCCCAGCCCGCTGCCGCCCAGCGACCTCCCCACCTGCTCGACGCCGCCCAACGTGGCGCCGCCGATACTCCAACAAACTCCCGCGATCATGATTCCCGGCGTGGGCGCATTTCTGCGCGGGGCGCCGGATACGACGCCCGGAGCCCCGTCAGGGACGGTGGCGCACACCTGGTGCCCGTCGGGGACGGTTGGAAACGCAGCCAGCATGACCTTCTATCCCGAGGGCGCCGCGGAGACCGCCGTGGAATCGGACGCGCTTGCCACGACGGTGGACGGTAGCCACATTCTTGGCGCCCAGTGGCTCAGCGGAGGCGGGATTACGCTCAACGATATCGGCGTCACCATCCCCGGCGCGACCGCCGCGAGCGGCTTCACTACTCCCATCGCCTGCCCGGTCATCACCAATCCCACCACCGGAGTGCAGACGCTTTCGCCGCTCACCATCGGCACCACGTTGAACCCGGCCCAGACTTTAAGCGTGAGCGCGACCACTGTGGACCAGGTGGTGACCGGCTCCACGCCGGTGGCGGCGGGACAGACGCAGGGAACGAGTCTCGCCTTCATCACCTACTCGGGTTCGACGACCGGCGCCACCCTGCCCTATTATGTGCCGGTGGTGAGTGGGCCGGGAACGCTGAGCTACGTTCCGCTCACCGGCAGCTCAGCCATCACCGGCCCCATCGTTGGAGCCTTCAGCCCCGATAATACGACCTTCTTTGTTTCCACGGCCGGCGATAACATGATCCACTACATCACCATTCCCAACACCATTTCGACCTCCTCGGCGCCGACGGACACCAAGCAAGTTAGTCCCAACCTGCCGGCCTGCACGCCGGTTTCCGCCGGAGGCAATGACGCGGGCTGCACCTATCCGTCGGCGCCTGCGCCGGGGGCGGTCGTTCCCGCCACGGTGATCACCGTCAAGCCGCGCTCCGTGACATAAAAACGTCTCAGGAGAAACGGCCGCGGTCATCCAACGGTCCTATCATCCACTTTGAGGGATGTCTGACTCATGATCGGTCACATCATTCGCCAGGTGCGCGCCTATGTCTTCCGTGGCGGAGGCGGCGACTACCACGATCAGGGAAGCGGTCATTGGATCGACGATCACATCGCCACGCCCATGGCGAAATATCCGCAATACCGGGCCAGCCGCCAATCTTTCGGCCTGAATGTATTGGGCAGCATGGTCGTCGAGATTGAGGCGGACAATGGCGAAGTGGGATTCGCCGTCACCACCGGCGGCGAACCTGCGGCTTGGATTGTGGAGATGCACCTGGCGCGCTTTCTTGAGGGCGCGCGGGTGGCCGATGTCGAGCGCATCTGGGACCAGATGTATCTCTCCACGCTTTATTACGGCCGCAAGGGGATCGTGCTCAACGCGATAAGCTGCGTTGATTTGGCTCTCTGGGATTTGCTGGGCAAACTGCGGCAGGAGCCGGTCTATCAGCTGCTCGGCGGCAAGGTCCGCGACGAACTGGTCTTCTACGCCACCGGGGCCCGGCCCGATTTGGCCAAACCGATGGGCTTCATCGGCGGCAAAATGCCGCTTCATCATGCTCCGGCCGAAGGCGAGGCGGGACTTGCGAAAAATCTCGCCGAACTGGCCGAGATGCGTTCGCGAACCGGTGACGATTTCTGGCTCATGCTGGACTGCTGGATGAGCCTGGATCTGCATTATGCGCTGCGACTGGCGCACAGCGCCGCCCGCTTGGGCCTTAAATGGATCGAGGAAGCGCTCTTGCCGGACGATTACTGGGGCTACGCGGAATTGCGGCGCAAAGCGCCGCCCGGCATGATGATCACTACCGGAGAGCATGAAGCCACGCGTTGGGGATTCCGCATGTTGCTGGAGATGGGCTGCGCGGATATTCTTCAGCCCGATGTGGGGTGGTGCGGCGGCCTCACCGAGCTCATCCGCATCTCAGCGCTGGCCGATGCGCGCGGCGTTCTCGTGGTTCCCCACGGGTCCAGCGTCTATAGCTATCACTTCGTCATCACCCGGCACAACAGCCCTTTTTCCGAGTTCCTGATGATGGCACCGGGAGCAGATCGCGTGGCGCAGATGTTTGCGCCGTTGCTCCTGGACGAGCCCGTCCCGGTGCAGGGGCGAATGACGCTGCCCGAGACGCCCGGATTCGGCGTTCGCCTCAACCCGGAGTGCAAACTGCACCGTCCCTATCACCACGATGCACAAGGGACGGGATAAGAATCACAGGGAAATTCACCTGGGAATCTGATTCCATTCGCGATCTGCAATCTGATTCGCGTAGGCGCCTTCCCCGATCAAGCACGCCATCCCGATGAACGCACTAGGTCAGGCTCAACTTGTAAATGCGCATTGCATTCTTCGAGAAATACTTCTCTGCCGCTTCTCGCGGC
>JASHUH010000360.1 GCA_030040115.1 Acidobacteriaceae bacterium
TACGACCAATATCTGGGCCGCGATGGCGATGAGCCGCCCGCGCGCACCACTGTCGAGGTTTCGCGCCTGCCCAAAAACGCTCTGCTCGAAATCGAGGTCGTCGCGGAAGCCTGATGCCCGCCGAGTCTTTCTGCTTCCCGGCGCATCTCAACACCGGTGAAGTTGCCCGCCCAGGAGGGCCCGTGCCGGGAACCAACGAAAAACTGCTGCACAGTGAGGCCGAGTGGCGCAAGCTGCTCTCGCCCGAGCAATACCACGTTCTGCGCGAAAAAGGCACCGAGCGGCCGTTCACCGGCGCGCTCACTGAAAACCATGAAACGGGCGACTATCATTGCGCCGGCTGCGGAGCCCTGCTGTTTTTGAGCGGAGCCAAATTCGATTCCGGTTGCGGCTGGCCCAGCTTCACCATCCCCGCCGATTCCAAAGCGGTCGAGGAGCATGAAGACCTCGGCTATGGCATGCGCCGCATCGAGGTGACCTGCGCTCGCTGCGGCGGCCACCTTGGCCACGTTTTCCCCGACGGTCCACGCCCCACCGGCCTGCGCTACTGTATCAACTCCGCCTCGCTCACCTTTACCCACGCAGACCGGTAGAAGAGTCCAGGTTTATTACGCCGGCTGCGGATTTTCAAGCGCAGGGGGCTTGCGTTTTCACCGCGTTCGACAGACCTGCAGTGCAGGCCTACACCGTGCGAAGATCAGCGGTTCACCCCATTTTTTGCGACCCAAAAGCTGCAGGGCCACACGTTCACTCCATCCAGACTCGGTACGAACATCTTCAGCGGCGGCGGCAGCCGCTCGAAGCTGCCCTCCCACCCCGGAAAAGCGTCTCGCAGAGCATCCGCGTGGTGCTGCTGCATCGCGCTTCCCGCCCATAGCACCTTGAACTCCGAATTGAACGAAAGAAAGGCTTCGAGCAGGTACTGCTCACCCCAGAAGCACAGGTTTTTCTTCACGAACTTCTCGGGATAATCGAGGGGCGCGAAAATGTCGTGAAAATGCACCAGGACGCCCGGCTTCAGGTCGGGCAGAATGGTCAAAAGTTCGTACACCACATCGCTGTCGATCGAAACCACATGACTCGAATCGATGAAGAGGATATCGTTTGCCTCCAACGAGCGGAATAGGTCGCGCGGCGCGCGCTGCACCGGCTCCTCGATCAGTTGCTTCAGACCCGGCACACCCTCCTTCAAAAACATGGAAGGGTGAGGGTCGACCCCATCCAGTTCACATCCATATCCTTCGGCGGCGTTCCTCCTTACCGCCGTCGCCAGCAGCAGGGTTGTGTTTCCGCACCCCACCTCGACAATCCGCCGGGGTTTGCGCTGGCGCACAAACGAATACGCCACCTCGGCGTCGACATGTTCGAAAAATCCGTTGTTGAAATGAAACTCGCTTTTGCTCCCGTTCTGGTGATCGGCAAAGCGCCATTCCGGCGCGAACGGACGCAACTCCGTGGTGAGCCGACGGAGTTGGTCTGTTAAGCCGAAATCGATGGCCGCGCACGGCTGGCGCGCCCGCCAGTCTTTATCCCGCAACGATTTCAGGGTGGGAACCGGGAAATAAAAGTGCGCGGGTGTTACGCTCACGCCCAGCCTGTCCTGTACAAGCTGGAAGATAGAGGAGACGGTCGCCCTCACCCAGCTGCTCCGCATAATTCCGACCACAGCACAATACCTCAAAAAAAAGCACTTATCCCCACCCCCCTTGTCAAAACCCCCGCCTCAGCTACCCCACACGCCAAGCCGCTTTCTGTTGGCGCTTAAGCACTGGGATGCGGAAAGCCCTGCCAGGGTTTTTGAGACCAAGGCTTGGAGAATTTGCCCGGAAAATGAAAAACCCGTCCACAAGGGACGGGTTTTAGGGGATTGCCGAACTCTGTCTTACGCCTTGGCGACCTTGCCGCTCTTGATGCAGCTTGCGCACACCCGCAGCCGTTTGGGCGCGCCGTTCACCAGCGCTTTCACTACCTGCAGGTTCGGATTCCAGCGCCGCCGCGTCACGTTGTGCGCGTGCGAAATATTGTTACCGAACTGCGGCGCTTTGCCGCAAATGTCGCATACCTTGGCCATCGTTCCACTCCGAATGTTGTCAAAATTGCGGCCGTTCGTTCCCGCCGCGGCGGGCTTTCCGGGACCCCCATCATTCTCCGCATTCACCCAGCCGAATCTTCAGTATACCGGAAGCCGCGGACCGGCGGTGGCCGTGGCGTTTGCAGCTCGTAGACCGCGGTGACTCGCATCACACGCTCTTTGAGCCACTTGCCTGAATAATCGACTTGCACGACGGGCGTTGGCCTGCCCCGAGGGTCCGCGCGCCTTTTCGCTTTCGGCAGCGCATCTATGGGGCATCGCCAATTCGCCCCAGGGTCTTTCGCCGGAACGGAGTTTGGCGCCGATGTACAGGATCATCGAAGCTCGCGACGTCGGTTTCAAAATCAGGCAGTTTATCGTTGAAGCGCCGCGCATTGCCCGCAAGCAGCGCCCCGGCCAGTTTGTGATCGTTCGCCTGCGCGAGCGTGGGGAGCGCATTCCCCTCACCATCAAAAGCGCCGACCCCGCTGCCGGAACGGTAACCGTCGCCGTGCAGGCGGTGGGCAAAACCACTTCACTGCTCAACTGCCTTGAGACGGGCGACTCTATCCTCGACATCGTCGGGCCTCTCGGGCACCCTTCTGAGATCAAGTGCTACGGCACGGTCGCGATTGTGGCCGGCAGCGTGGGCGCGGCCATGGCGCTGCCCACCGCCAGGGCTCTCAAAGACGCCGACAATCACGTGATCTTCATCGAGGGCGCGCGCAGCCGCGAAATGGTGGTGTTCGAGGACGAAGTCCGCGCCGCCAGCTCAGAAGCTTACATCATGACCGACGACGGCAGTTATGGCGAGCCGGGCTTGGTGACGACAAAACTCGGCGAGCTCCTCCAGTCCGGCCGCACCGTCAACTTTGTTCTCGCCGTAGGCCCGGCGCCGATGATGCGCGCCGTGGCTCGGCTCACCACGCCTCTTGGCGTCAAGACCGTGGTTAGTCTCAAC
>JASHUH010000361.1 GCA_030040115.1 Acidobacteriaceae bacterium
GGGATGCGTGGAAAAGTTGTAGGGAACGTCTTTCGGCCAGCGCGCCACGTTCAACCCCAGCGGGATGGCGTGATGCTGATTCACGATCAGCCCGCGCGCAGCCGCCGCATGCACCTGGGCGTCGTCGGGAAAAATCCACGTTCCCGGAACCACCATATTGCCTTTAAGGCGCAAAATCGTCTCAAAGATGTTGTCCCACACCTTCGGCGAAATGCCCGTGTGTTCGCCCTTGGCCGCGGGAATCCATCCGGTGAGCAGATCTTCATCGTTGGTGAAAAATCCGCGGTAGCGGAAAACCGGTTTGGGGTAAACGCGGGCGAAATCAGCCGGGAGCCGAATCGATACATGCTTCTCCGGCTGCTTGTCCGTCCACAGGTACATGGGATCGACGCCCAGCACCCTTTGCGAAAATTCATAAATGGCGTAGAGTGTGCCCCGCATGTCCGCGCCGGTGAGGCAAACCACGCGCTGTGGTTGGCCGTGCGCCCGCGCATTGACCATAGAGAACGCAAAAGCCTCCGTCTCGGCAGTCGTAGCGCAGTCCATGCCCGCGGGCACATTCTGGCGCTGGGCGATAAGGATTGCCGTCGGCCCCGCATCCTCAAGCTGATTCACCAGCCTGGGAGCCCGTCCGAAGACCTTGGCGAAATCATTGCGCAGGTCTTCTGTCGCGCGGCGCACTGGCCCTGTTTCCTGCGCGCTCTCGACGATGGTCGCGCCCCCCTCGATAACCATCTCCGGCGATTGCGCCGAAACCTTGACCGCCGGCAACAAACCCCCGCCTAATGTTGCGGCCAGACTGACGGCGCGAGCCATGCAACGCAACCAACCAGCAGCCGTCATACAGAGCTTCTCCTCGCTGGCCGAACTCGATCTCCGCAATGCCGGCCCGGAGGCGCGCCACCGCCAATCAGGCAATTGTCTGGCCGCCGGCGATTCGATTCGCGTCACGAATTATACACAGAGATCGCACCCTGGTTCTTGCGCCCTGCCTTTATGATGGCCTTGCGCCCATCGAGAACACGGAACCTCACGGCGTGGCCGGAAACGGGGAGTCAGACAGTTCATGAGAGTTGGAATCATCGGCACGGGCGCGATTGCGGGCATGCACGCGCAGGCGTACAAGAACATCGGCTACCGGGTAACCGCGTGCACCGACCGCACCGCCGAACGCGGACAGAAGTTTGCTGAAATGTGGGGCGCGGAGTTTGTCGCCACTCCGGAGCAACTGGCCCGCCACGCCGACGTTGACTACCTCGACGTGTGCACGTTTCCCGGATACCGCTTGCCCGCCGTCGAACTGGCCGCGCAACACGGCAAACATGTGCTCGTGCAAAAACCCATGGCCGTGGATATCGAAACCGCGGCGCGCATGATTGCGGCTGCCCGCGGGGCGTCTATTCAGTTGGGGGTGGTCAGCCAGCATCGCTTCGACGACTCCATTCTGTTTTTAAAGCGCGCCATTCTCGCCGGCAGGCTGGGCCGGATTCTCGAGGCGGACGCTTACATCAAGTGGTGGCGTTCCGACGAGTATTACGCACGCCCGGTAAAGGGCAGCTGGGCCGTCGAGGGTGGCGGCGCGCTGATCAGCCAGGCCATTCACCAGGTCGACCTGTTATTGCATCTCATCGGACCGGTCGACGAAGTTTTCGGCTATTGGAAGCTGGGCGCCATGCACAAGATCGAGTCGGAAGACATGGTGAGCGCGGTGCTCCGTTATGCTTCGGGCGCGACCGGCGTAATCCAGGCGGCCACTGCGTGGTGGCCGGGATATCCCGAGCGCATCGAGATCCATGGGGCGCGAGGCAGCGCCATCGTCACCGGCGATCAACTGACTACTTGGGATGTGCAGGACGACGAAGGCGAATCGGCGCCCGTAGCCAAGGCAGCGAAATCCGGCGCATCCAACCCTCTCGCCATCGCGCTCACGCCGTTCGAGCGGCAGTTCCGGGATTTTGGGGAAGCGTGCAAGGCCGGCCACCCGCCCGCGTCTTCCGGGCAGGAGGGCTATTGCGCCCTCGAATTGGTGCGCGCCATCTATACGGCGTGCGCTGAAGGGCGAAAAGTCGCTCTCCCGCTGCCGTCCGCATGAACTGGACGAACATCCGCGCCGCCGGCGCCCCTCTCAGGGTCCGTTTTCCGCCCCACCATTCTTCACAATGCCTGCATCTCGCAACGCACGTCGCTCCACGTTAAGGCCTGTTTCGTGCAATGCCGCCACCCGCCTCAGCGCTTCAGCGGCCTCTTGCGTCCGGCCCTCCACCCTCAGCGCGCGCGCCAGCAGATAAAATGATCCCGCATCGTCCGGATTCATTTCCGTGGCTTTTCTCAACAAAGGCGCCGACGCATCCGCGTGGCCGAGCAGCAACTCGGCTTTCCCCATGTAGAAGTAGGTGGCCCATGCTCCCGGCATCAGAGTGCTCGCCTTCTGCAAATACGGAATGCCCTCTTGATAATGGTCGGTCTGCACCAGGATCGCGCCTAGATAATAAAATGCGTCCCCATCCTGTGCATTGTCCCGGATCGCCAGTTGCAACTCCCGCTCGGCCTCGGCGTTCTTATTTTCCCCAAGGTAGGCCTTACCCAGTTCGCGATGCGCGCCGGGAAACGATGCATCCGCCTGCACTACAGCCTCAAAAACTTGCTCCGCCTTTGGGTAGTCGGTGGCGTCGGCGTAGGCCTCACCCAGCAGAAAATTAGTTTGCGCCGGCGTTGCGGCGTTAGAGAAGAGCTTGGTGAAGGTTTCCTTGGCGCGGTCGGCTTTACCCGCCCGCGTGTAGGCCAGGCCCAGCAGATAGAGCGCGGTCGCATCTCCCGGGTTGGCCTGCGCCAAAGGTTCAAGCAAGCCCGCGCCTTGATCCGCATGGCCGCTGGAAATAAGGCAGGTGGCCAATAACATGGTCACCTTTTGGTCTGAGGGTTCGCGATCGTGCAGCCGCCGAAAGTAAGTCAGCGCATCCGCATAGTCATCCTCTTTCATATAGGCCAAGCCGAGATTGAGCTGGATTTCCGTTTCGCTGGGATCGATGCTCAACGCCTTCTTGTACTCGTCGATCGCCTCGGTGTAGCGGCGGGTCTTGGCGAACGCGATCCCGAGGTTCGCCAGCGCGCTCACGTTGCGTGGATCGAGCGCCAGGATCTTGCGGAACCCCGCTTCGGCCTGCGCATAATTCCCTTCCTGCATCGCCTGCACGGCGGCGTCAAACATCTCTTTTGCCGTTTCCGCGCGCGCACCGTAGCCAATCGGCGATATCGCGAGCAGGGCCATTACAACGATAAGAAGCTTCATGAGCAGAACCTGTCCGGAAATCGCGTCGATGTCGAGTCGCCCCGCACTCTCTTCGGTCGAAAAAAGTATGACACATCGCTGGGCGTGTCGCGCGCACACGCGTTCATCGCCAAGTGGTGCGACAATAGCGGCAAAGCCAAGTTGCCCGGCGAGGCGCTTTGTCGCCGGGGTGGAAAAGCCGGGCTCCCCCGGCGCCTGGTTCCTGCCGCTGGGGTGGAAAGGGGAAATCGATGATGCCAGATTGCGCCGAACATGAGAGTGTGCAGGATGCCTATGTCTGTTCGCATCTGTTAAAGGGCGACGGATTGGGCTTTGTGTTTTTTCCCGACGCCGGGAACGCGTGGCCGGATGCGTGGTGCCTGGCCTGCGAGGACGTTCGTTGGAAGGCCGGCGGGTGGAATGAAGCCAACGAAAAGCTGGCGCAAATCACGCCCATCTGCTCGGGCTGCTACGAGGAGGTGCGGACCAGAAACGCACGATCCGCGTCGGGCAATGACTTGCCCCTCGAACACGCCGCCTGAGGCTCGCCGCAGGGGCGACTCGGCCGCCCCGGATTTGGGCCCGGCGTCGCTGCTCCCGTGCGGCTGCGCAAGCCGATCGACCGGTCGGCTTTCTTCACGGAGCGGCGCAGAACCGGCAGCCTGCCTTGGGCAGGGATCGAAGCCGGTAGAAGGCGCGATCAGGGACGGCTTTTCCTGGCCCGTGATGGCTTGGTCCCGGATTTGAACTCGACGCCGGCGGTGGTTTCCGGCGCGGCAATGATTTGCGGCTCTTCCGCGCCCGGCGGCTCAGCATTCTCGATGGCGTTTTGGGCCCGAGCGTCGCTGCCCGGAACCGCGGCCGCGATGCTGCCCATGGGCTCGTCCTTTGCGGTTGAGCGCTCTTCCTCGCCGGCGAGTTGCGAGTTCCCTTTCGGCTTGGCTGGTTTCGCCGGCGGGTGGGCACCCTTCTTGCCGTTCCTGATCTTCACGCGTGAGCCTCCTCGACGCAAGTGGTTTTCGGCCGGAGACACGGGGAAATTGCGTCCCGCGCACAGGCACAGTGTACGTCAGCGAACGGCGAAAAACCTTTTCCGGCAGGGGTACAGAGCGACTGCAGGGATCCCTTGCGTGGTGAGCCGCAGGTCACATCGCAGAGGGGTGCGGGCGGAGTATATTCCTGTGTTGGGGTTTTGGCGGCGGGCGAAGGGCCGCCGCTCGGAAGGAATGGGTCGGTTCGACCTTCCGTCTCCCGAAGGGGCTGAAACCTTCTTTCGTCATGAAGACTTCGTGTACGGATGAGACCCGCAGCTTTTAAAATTACCCGCTACGCGCCGGAGGACGAACGTGAAATACCGGGCATTAACGGTTTCAAGAGAGTTTGGCAGCGGCGGTGGACGCATTGCCAACACCGTGGCCGGATGGCTGGGCTGGAAACTGATGGACAACGAGATCATCACCGCCATTGCGCAATCGGCGCGGGTGAATCCCAGAGTCGTGAGCCATTACGACGAGCGGGTGGACTCGTGGCTGCGGCGTCTGAACGAGGAAGCCATCCGCGGCGTCGCCATGGCCGCCGGCCAGCCGCTGGAAGAGACGGATATTTTTGACGCCCGGGAGATGAACGAGTTGACGCACAGAATCATCCTCGAGGCTTACACCAGCGGCAGTTGCGTGATTGTGGGCCGTGGCGCACAGTGCATCCTGGCGCACCGGCCGGATGTGTTCCACGTGTTTGTCTATGCGCCGCTCCGCGAGCGCATCCTGCGGCTGCGTACGCGACTCGAACCCGGCGCCGACGTGGAGCAGCGGTTGCGGAAAGTGGATGGCGAACGCGCCAAGTACTTGCACCAGCGCTTTAGCAAAAACTGGTGCGCCCCGCAGCTCTACGATTTGATGATCCGCTCCCACGAGGACGAGGACGCCACGGCGCGGGTGATTTATTACGCCATGACGGGAAAGATGCAATCGGCATAGCGCCGGCCGATGGGCGGCTCGTGCGCCGGGGCGGGAACCATGGCGACACCGCTCGAGCTTTCATCCCAACGCCGCCCAGGTTGCGGGTCAGTCGAGAACCGGACCGGCGCTTCTGGGCTCAGCGGCTGGCGGCGTTCCCATACCAGTCGAGCAGCCGGACCTCAATCCCTGTGCCCTTCAGGTCGTCGGCGAAGCGCTGGATGTCCTGGCCGCGATAGTGGTACGGGATGGCGATTTTCGGCCGGAAGGCTTTGACGGCCGCGGCGGCTTCGTCGGGGGTCATGGTGTAGGGCAGATTCATGGGGATGAAGGCTACGTCGATGTCGCGCAGGGCCCGCATCTCCGGCGTGCCCTCGGTGTCGCCGGCAAAGTAGAAGTTCTTGCCGCCGTATGAAAGGATGTAGCCGTTGCCGCGGCCCTTGGGGTGGTACGGTTCCCCGTTGGGCATCAGGTGCACCATGTTGTACATGGGCACGGCGGTGATCGTCCACTGTCTCCACGTCATGCTTTGTCCATTGGCCAGGACGTGGGCTTGGGTCACCGTGCGCTGCACCGCCGCGGGAGCAACGATCTCGGTCCCTGGATCGCTCAATTTGGCGAGATACGCCGGATCCATGTGATCGCCATGGATATCCGTGATGAGGATCAGGTCGCCGGGGGGAAGACCGGCGATATTGGCCGGACGGGCAGGATCGATATAAATCCGGTCGCCGCCGGCCTCAATCATGGCGGCAGCGTGGTAGATGGGTTGAATCCGCACCGGTCCCGCGTTGGTGGGAAAAACTTGTACGGGAATGGGGCTGGCGAGCGCCGATGCGCCCGGCAGCACGAAAAGAAGCGACACCACTCCGGGGAACCATCGGGGGGTGAATTGCATCTTCGTTTCCTGCCTCTCTGCGCGTGTTGGGCCCGCAGCGTGCGCACTCACGCCGGCCGATTTCATCGTCGCGCTACGATGCCGGATGAGGTGAATGTATCAGTTTCAAACCGCACCCAGCATGGCTGCGGCGCTCGGCGGAGAACTCGATGGCGGGCTACTTCGGGGTCGCAGCATGGCCGCGGCGCGCAAATTTGGCGTCCGGGGCGGTACAATCGCGAACAGCGCAGGTTTTGACCCGATTCGCGCATTTCTCGTGCGAGGTCGCAGGATTCGGATGGGCAAAACCCTTTCATCGGAAAGAGGCAAGGTCCTCGACGCTCTGTTCGAGGGGTATGCCGGCCCCACCTTTTCCATTCGCCTCTGGGATGGCTGGCAATGGAATTCCGCCCGCGACGGCCCGCCGGCATTCACTGTCATTGTGGAAACGCCTCAAGCACTGGTTTCGCTGGCTGCTTCGCCGGACGAAGTGACGTTAGGCGAGGCCTTTCTCCGCCGCGACCTGGAGGTGGAAGGCGATATTTTTTCGGTGTTCTCAGTCGCCGAGCATCTGCTGGAGCGGCCGCGGTCGTGGCGGGCGCGGCTGGTGGAGAGATGGGCGGGCGCGATGGCCGGGGCCGGCCGCTGGCTCGAGCACGGAGCGCGCCACTCGCAGCGCAGAGACCGCGCTTCCATCGCCTACCATTACGATCAGCCGGTGGAGTTTTTCCAGCCATGGCTGGGTGAAACATTGGCCTACTCCTGCGCTTACTTCA
>JASHUH010000362.1 GCA_030040115.1 Acidobacteriaceae bacterium
GCAGCATGTCCTTGGTCATGCCGCGGAAGTCGCCTTGGGCGATGCGCGACTCAAATTCCGTGATGGAGCAATCTGCCATACAACTCCGCGAATTGGTGGTTGCATGGCCGCGGGAGATGGCGAAAAGGCCCACCGCAGCGCCGGTGGAGGCGGATAGGAATTCGCGACGCGTTGTCATCTGGAGGTCTCCTCGGGTAAGAGATTTCAAGAATGCAAGCCAGAAATGAGACCGGGGGGGGGAACTCATTCCCGGTTACAGGTCCGCCACGAGTGCACCCATCGTATGACGCGCAGCGCTGCTTGTCAACGGGCAAGGAGCGGGGCAAGGAGCGGGGTTCGTGTCCTCGTCGGCTGCCTGCGCATCCTGACACAGGTGTAAAGCGGCATGAACCACGACGCGGCGACAGGAGAAATGCACCTACCCCATTGCGGAAAAGCTGCCGCGCCTGGTGATGATGCCTAGAAGTCTATTAACACCGGTGGTCGGACTGCCGAGAGCGATGTCTTGACGAAGGACTCTCCGGTCGCTTTGGGCAACCATCACGATTGATTTGAAGTCCGCTTCGAGGGTTTTGTGCTTTTCTTGTTTATTGTCCAACGCGGGCGTTTCCTTCGGTTCTTGCCTGCGCCGGCTTCTTATTCTTTGTCCCTGCTCCCATACGGTCTCAGTGGGATTAACCCTTCCGATATATCCGCGACAGCAGGTCCAGTAAACGTGCCAATCTGCTTCTTCCGGCGACAGCATTTTAAGAAACGCAAGGATCGAGCTGAGCGGCAGGTTGGTTTTATCACGCGGATAGAGGACATACGGATCGGGGCTGCCATGCGGATCCTGCGCCACTCTCCTGAAGAAGGCGGTGATCTTCTCGTCGTGCTTGACGTTCATATCCGCGCACCAGTAGTGCTGCGGAACGGAGGTGCGGGGAGGGTCCGAACCCTCTTCCTGCTGGAGTTGCCCTCCCATAAAGGCGGTGCTGAGACCGACCGAGGTGTCGCCCAGGGGCGCGAGCCAATGCATGGTGATTTTGTCCGGGATTTGAATGGCGGGGGCTTGCCCGTCAACGCGACCATGACCGATCAGGTACACCGTTTTGACGCTCATGTTGGGTTCCTCCTTGTTTTCGCAGATCGGCGAATCGAGACCTGGGAGGAATTTTTCAGTTTGCGAGGGAAATGGTTTTTGTTTCCGGCAAAACTTCAGTTTCCGGAGCGGAGCAATGATAGCATTTCCGGGACGAGAAAAGGCTCATCCTCGGATGGGGGCAAGCGGGAAGGATTTTCAAAGCTCGGGACCGCTCAAGATAGCTCGACAATGAGCGGCTAATGAAAGGGGGGAATCAAGATGTCGTCTCCTAACCTGGCTCTGACTCTGGTTTCTGCCGGCATGCGAAAAGAGATGCTGGAGCCGGCAACTCAATACGCGCCGCACACGGCGCTGACGCTCAATGAGTTGCGCAATGGTTGTGGCGTGCAATTCGAGGACTACGACATGAACGGAGAGCAAAGCGCGACGACGGCAGTGATGCTCCCCAACATGACCGATCGAAAATTCAAGACCACAAACTTGATGCATTCCGAAATGGTCGCGATCAATTGGATGATCGGCAAGGATCACTGGACCGTCTCCGGAGACGGCCGCGTGGTGTGGGCGGACGGGAAGGCGATTACTCGCGATCAATTTAAGACAGCCCAGCCGCATTGCGGCTTCTGCACGGTCTTTCTCATTGCGGCGGGTCTTCCCGTCACCAAACCGACGCGCGGCAATTTTCAGGTGGCGGCCCGTCTTGCCTACCAGTTGCTGGTGGAACTCGAGGTGAGCGCACCTCTTCTGGCGCGGATGGCCGGCGGCTTCGCCGTGCTCAAGTGCTTGTTGAATGGGCTGAAGGGGGATCCCGGATGGGTGTTGCGCGTCGGCGGCCAGTGCTACGACGATAACGGACTGGCGCGGGTCCCGTTTGGGGTGACCATCGTCGACTGGTCCACGCTGGAAAATGAGCCCAAGCGGGACACCATCTACCAGCTCTGGAAGGTGGTGTACTGGCAGATTCTGGAGACCAATCGAGGAAAATGACGCGCGCGGATCGTATTGGCTGCGCGGAGGGAAGGCATGGTTTCCCAAGTCCCAAAAGCGGGACCAGGCGCGCCCGGATTCCGTGGTGAGAGTTACTTATCCCGGGGGCCCAAAAAACGCGTCTTACACCCCAGCGAGCGCAATCACTCGCTGGGGACACCGGAATTCATCGGTGGAGTTATTTGACTGCGGTTGTCGCTTCGGCCTGTTCGGCTAATTTACCGGCCTTATCGGTTGCCTCCCAGGTAAATGACGGCTCAGTGCGGCCGAAGTGGCCGTAAGCCGCGGTCTGCTGGTAGATGGGCCGGCGCAGATCCAGACTCTCGATGATGCTTTTGGGCGTAAGGGCAAAGTTCCTGCGGATGAGATCGGTGAGCTGGACGGCGCTTAGCTTTCCCGTGCCAAAGGTCTCAACGAGGACGCTGACGGGATCCGCCACACCGATAGCGTAGGCAAGCTGAACCTCAGCCTTTTCCGCCAAGCCGGCGGCTACGATGTTCTTGGCAATGTGACGCGCCATGTAGGCGGCGGAGCGATCGACCTTGGTTGGATCTTTGCCCGAGAAGGCGCCACCGCCGTGGCGGCCCATGCCGCCGTAGCTGTCGACGATGATTTTGCGGCCGGTAAGACCGGTGTCGCCCATGGGACCGCCAATGACGAAGCGGCCGGTGGGATTGATGTGGTACTTGGTGTGCTCGTCGAGCCACTTGGCGGGGAGAACCGCCTGAATGACGTGCTTGAGGATGTCGGCGTGAAGTTCGTCGTTAGAGACGCTCTCAGCGTGCTGCGTGGAGATGACCACGGCGTCGATGCGGGCGGGCTTGCCTTGCTCGTCGTATTCGACCGTGACCTGGCTTTTGCCGTCAGGGCGCAGATAGGATAACTTGCCCGTCTTGCGCACATGGGTGAGCTGGCGAGTAAGCTTGTGGGCCAGCGAGATGGGCGCGGGCATCAGCTCGGGGGTCTCATTGGAGGCGTAGCCGAACATCATACCCTGGTCGCCGGCGCCGCCGGTGTCGACGCCCTGGGCGATATCGCCGGATTGCTTGTTGATGGAAGAGATCACGGCGCAGGTATTGGCGTCGAAACCATAAAGCGCGTTGTCGTAGCCGATGGAGGCGACCACGCCGCGAACGAGGGTTTGAAAATCGACGTAGGCTTTGGTGGTGATCTCACCGGCGATGACCACCAGGCCGGTGGCGGTGAGGGTTTCCGCGGCGACGCGGCTATAGGGATCCTGCTCCAGGCAGGCGTCGAGAATAGCGTCGGAAACCTGGTCGGCGATTTTGTCAGGATGGCCTTCCGTCACTGACTCGGAAGTAAATAAGAAGCGGTCGCTCAATGTTGAAACTCCTTCGCGTTGCGGGATGAAAGTACCGGGGGACGTCTGCGCGGTCGGAGCGCGCTTGGAGGAAGCCCATGGCAGGGTTGCGAAACCCCTGCTCCAAAAACCCGCTGGCTGCCGGCCGGCTCCGATCGACCGGCGAGGGCAGGGACAAGCCTTTGGCTATATCTTTCTCATGGTAACCGGGTCAGCCACAGGGAGCAACGGTTCGCAGCGAACGGGAGGAAATCGCCATCCAAATGGGGCAATCGGCGTTTGACGCGCAGGCGCTGGAGACATGACGCTTGGGCTCCGGGCGTGGCGGGAGGGGTATCCGGGCCGGGTTGAGCGGGCGATGCGGCGGTCAGCTTTGTATTCGGGAAACCATGTGGGAAAGCATGGCGTGGACGGAAGTCCAGCCCGCGTGGACGGTCGACGAGATATGGCGCCAGGGCAAAACGTTGGGCCACCATCCGGCGCGGAAACCGAAATAACGCACGGTGAGAAATGCCCCGGTGGCGACGACCACAACCAGCAGGAGCGCACCCACCCAGCGGACGCGAACCTCGACGGCATCGTGGTGGAGGATCCGGGCTCTGCCGACGTTGGAGGCAAAAGTGGTCCAGCCGCGTTCGTCCTCGATCGTTTCTCCCGAGGCCCGGGAAGCCTTGAGAAAGCGTTCCGTCCAGTCGCGCTCATCGAGGCCGATGACGCCCGCGTAGCCGCGCACAATACCCTTGCTGAGGATGCCGCCGGGCAGAAGACGGAAACGATTCTGCTCCAGCGCGATCAGATGGCGCTGACTGATCTTGGTGACCGCCGCAATTTGTTCAAGCGCAATGCCGCGGGCTAACCGCTCCATGCGCAGGTCTTCACCAAAGCTACTCATCGGCGACCGAGCTACGGTAATTACCCTAAAGTACCCATCGGGGTGGTGTCTTTCACAATAAACCGGAACCGCATTCCCGTCAAAATGATTTTAACTCCCGTTTCCCTTTTTGATTCAAGGGGCTGCCTCGCTTTCCCGTATCTGATTTTGTTACCCTGAAACGGAGGCCAGCGAACCAGTCAGACCCGGTGAGGGCGTTACTTCCGCTGTGAGAATGCTTGGGGAAAACGGGGCCCGGTGGTGAAAACGGCACGCTTGACGGGCCAATCGGGTGCGATGACAGAACGGCGCCGCGCCGGAGGCGGGAGAAATGAACAAGCTGATTTTCGCCAATCTGCTGCACCGTCCGCTGCGCTCGATGATCAGCATCGTCGCGGTCGCGATTGAAGTGATCATGATTCTGTCGATCGTGGCCATCTTCATGGGCATGGTCAACGATCAGCGCCAGCGCACCAACGGTATCGGCGCCGATCTGATGATGCTGCCATCGGGCGCCAGCCTGATCAGCGGGCTCAGCTCGGCATCGATGCCGGTCAACGACGCCATCGCGCTGCGTCGGCTGCCTCATGTCACCATCGTCTCGCCCGCCATTCAACAAACCGTCACTTCGAGCACCTCGGTATCGGTGATCTACGGCATCGATTTCCCCACCTTCAACGCCATGCGGCCCTTCACCTTTGTCTCCGGCGGGCCGTTCAAAAGCCCGGACGACGCCATCGTCGACACCATCTGGGCTGACGGACATCACCTTCAAGTGGGCAGTGCGATTGAAGTTCTGGGGCACACTTTTCATGTTTCCGGCATTGTCGAACCGGGCAAGGGCGGGCGCGTGATGACGCCTCTGACCACCTTGGGCGAGCTCATGGGCGCCGGGAACAGGGCGTCGGTCTTCTACATCAAGTGTGACACTCCATCAAACGAGCACCTGGTGACGCACGAGATCCTGGCCACACCGGGGCTGGAAAGAAACGAAGTGGTCACGCTCAACGATCTCCTCAGCCAGATGACGCCCGCTCACCTGCCCGGATTTAACATTGCCATTCGTGCAGTGACGGGGATTGCCGTGGTGGTCGGATTCCTGGTGATTTTCCAGGCCATGTACACCGCGGTGCTGGAGCGCACACGGGAGATCGGGATTTTGAAGTCGATGGGCGCGTCGAAGGCGGACATTGTGAGCGTGGTGCTGCGTGAGTGCGGGGTGCTGGCCGTGATCGGCGTGCTAGCGGGCATTGCGGGCACCTATGGTGTACGCGAGCTGATGGCGCACTTATTTCCGACGACGCCGTTTCAGATTACCGCGGGCTGGATAGCGCGAGGCGCGATTATTGCGTTTGTCGGCTCCCTGTGCGGGGCGGTGTATCCGGCGTGGATGGCGGCGCGGAAAGATCCGATTGACGCGCTGGCGTATGAATAACAGGGAAGAGAGACCAGGGACCGAGGGAACAAAAGGAACGCTGCTTAATCTCAACG
>JASHUH010000363.1 GCA_030040115.1 Acidobacteriaceae bacterium
GCGCGGGCGCGAGCGACCTGTACAACGGCGCCATCACCACGGCGACATCGGTGACGGTCTCGATTCCGGCCGACGGGGTTACGGTTTTCGCGTCGCTGGTTTACCACCTCGACGGAGTGTGGCACTCGATTCCGTACACCTACACCGAATCCGGCTCGGCGACGCCACCCTCGATGACGAGCCCCACGCCCAACAGCACGCTCAGCGGCTCGACAACGTTCACCTGGAATCCCGGCGCGGGAGTGACGGGCGTCGAGCTGAAGCTGGGCACGTGGGGTCCGGGCGCGACCGACCTGTACAACGGCGGCATCACCACGGCGACGTCGGTGATGGTCTCGATTCCGACCGACGGGGTTACGGTATTCGTCTCGCTGGTCTATCACATGAATGGGATCGAGTATTGGATTCCCTACACCTACACCGAAGCTGGCTCGCCGGCCCTTCCGGCGATGATCAGCCCCACGCCGGGAAGCACGCTCAACGGCTCGACAACGTTCACCTGGACTCCCGGCGCGGGACCGGCGCTTTACGAACTGAAGCTGGGCACGAGTCCCGGCGCGCACGACATCCATAACGGCGCGGCCATCACGGGGACATCGGTGACGGTCCCGGTTCCCGCGAATGGCGCACCCGTGTACGCCTCGCTGGTCTACCACCTGAACGGGGTCGAATATTGGATCACCTACATGTACATGGAGCCGTAAGAGGCGCGGGAAGGATGGGGCGGCCATTGTGGTAACCGCATCCTTTCAGGCGTCGCGGAAGGCCGCCGCGCCTTTCCACCCCAGCGACGAAAAGCGGTCGGCTGTCTGCCGGAAGCCCGTTTGCCCCGTGGCGGCATTACGGTGAAGCGCGTGACGGTAATCCAAGCCGGGCTTCAGTTGTACATGCGGCAGAAACGGCCGTATACTATATAGGACCGTTCAAGTCGTATATTTGATGCTCAAGCTGACCAAAAAGGCCGATTACGGATTAATGGCGCTCAAGTACCTTGCCGAGCACCCGGAGACGCCTGCGTTGAGCGCCAAAGACGTAGCCGACGCATACGGCATACCGGCGCAGCTTTTGGCCAAGATTCTGCAGCGGCTGACCAAAACGGGATTGCTGCGCTCGCATGCGGGAATGAACGGGGGCTACGCGCTGGCCCGGGATGCGCGGCAGATTTCGGCCTACGAGGTGATTCTGGCGATTGACGGGCCGTTTTTCATTACCTCATGCACGCGAGGCGCGAAGTCGTGCGAGCTGACGCCGAGCTGCACCATCAAAGAGCCGCTGGCGCGGGTGAATGACACCATTGCGGGAGTTTTGAAGAGCATCAGTATTCACGATCTGGCGGATCGCGAACACGGGGACGCTGCAGCGGCCCGCGACCGGCAGGGATTAGTTACGTTGACGGTGTAGGGAGTGGGGTTCGCGGAGCTAGGCCCTTGACGGCGTGATGGGGAACCGAGATTTGGGCTTCCGACGCCCTAGAAAATTGGAACGCCGGTTCACCTTGCGGTTCATTTCGCTCGCTAGCGCCGCTCACCCAGCCAGCACCGTTTGCTCCGCTTGGGAGGATGGAAACGAAGATGGGCTCAATCGGGCGTGTGCAGGCTGCAGCGGACCTCACCTTGCCGATTTATATGGATAATCAGGCCACCAGCCCCGTGGATCCGAGGGTGCTGGAGGCGATGACGCCCTATTTCACCAGCAAATTTGGCAATGCCGCCAGCCGCAATCACGCGTTTGGATGGGAGGCGGAGCAAGCCGTGGAAACGGCGCGCGAGCAGGTTGCGCGGCTCATCGGCGCCAACGCCAAGGAGATCATCTTCACCTCCGGCGCCACGGAGAGCGACAACCTGGCCATCAAGGGCATCGCGGAGATGTATCGCGAGCGCGGCAACCATATCATTACGCAGGTTACCGAGCACAAGGCGGTGCTCGATACGTGTAAGCGGCTGGAGAAATACGGCTACTGCGTCACGTATCTGCCGGTGAAGGCGGACGGCGTCGTCGATCTTGAAGATTTGAAGCGCGCCATGGATGAAAAGACCATCCTGGTGACGATCATGGCTGCGAATAACGAGATTGGCGTGTTGCAGCCGATTGGCGAGATCGGCCGGTTGTGCCACCAAAAGGGCGTGCTTTTCCATACCGATGCGGTGCAGGCGGTGGGCAAAGTTCCGTTCAACGTGATCGAAGACAACGTCGACGTGGCTTCGATCTCCGCGCACAAGATTTACGGGCCCAAGGGCGTGGGCGCACTGTATGTGCGGCGGCGTAATCCACGGGTGCAAATTTCAGCGCAGATTGACGGCGGCGGCCACGAGCGCGGCATGCGCTCCGGCACGCTGAACGTTCCCGGCATTGTGGGCCTGGGCAGGGCGTGCGAAATCGCGCAGGAAGAGATGCATGAGGAGGGCCGGCGGCTCGAAGCCCTCCGCGACCGGCTCAAAGAGAAACTCGAGTCGGAACTCGATTATGTGCACGTGAACGGGTCGATGGAGCACCGGCTGCCCGG
>JASHUH010000364.1 GCA_030040115.1 Acidobacteriaceae bacterium
GGGCAAGCTAAATTCAGCAGCGTGCATGGACTGGCGATTGATCCCCGCAATGGCGACGTGTGAATCGGCGACCGCGAGCAATATCGCATTGTCGTCTACACGGCCCACGGCCATTTCGTCAAGACGCTGCAGATGCGGAACCTGGTGTGCGCGCTCAATTTCGATCGCGAAGGCAATCCGTGGATGGCGAGCGGCCAGGACGGGCAAGTGCTCAAGTTGAATCGGGACGGCAAAGTCGTGGGAGCTATTGGGAAGGGAATGGGTATAGAAAAAGGCCAGTTCATCGAGGCCAGCTATTTTGTTTTTGACAATAGAGATGACCTGTATGTCGCGGATACCGGCATCGGCCGAGTTACGGAAATGATTGCGCCTGAAAAGTAATGAGGATTTGGTGAATGCCGGAAGCCTGTCGCAGGTTATTCGCTCCTCGAGGATTTCAGCGAGCCATAAGACGCCGTGGTGTCTGGCTCGCTCGTGGTTTAAGATGAGATTTTCTTAACGGAAATGCTGTTGGCAGACCCGCTAGCGGGGCTACAGTAGGCGTTAGGCCCGTTTGACGCTCTGCAGCAAGCGGTGAAAAATCAGTTCAGCGCTCGAAAAGGCGCGGCGCACAGGTTCTTTTTTCACCTGCTTTCGCAAGCCGCAGGCTCTGCGTGACCGGGTTGCCGGTCCGGTTATAAAAGGCGCGACCGGCGACGGCGAGCTTTCCGGAGCGGGTGCGCCGAAGTGGCCGAATAGGAGCGCGACGGTAGCTGCTCATTTGCGAAACTACTTGAACCCTTGGCTTTCGACCCAATCTGCTGCGCCTTTCTACGGGAGTCTTACATATGGATCGCCGCGCATTCTGCACTGCCGCTTCGTCTGCTGTCGCTACCGGGTTTCTGCTCCCCGGCCAATCCCCGGCCCAGCCCAACCGGGCCGCGGTTAAACCCATGGCGCTCGGTCTGGTGATCAGCCCCTTCGGCGCACCTGAGGCCATCATCCGCCGCGTTCACGATCTGGGCTTGTCCACCTGTTTTCTTTCCCTCGACGGCTATATCGGCAAATTCACTCCCGCTCTCGCGGCCCAATTCAACGGCCTCCTCGCGCAATACCATGTCGTCGCCACCGCGGTTGAAGTTGTGGGGCCGCCGCCGCTCGAGTGGAACTTCCTGCGCGGGCCCTCCACCATCGGCCTGGTGCCGCCCGCCACGCGCGCCGCCCGCATCGACGCTCTCCGCCAGGCCTCGGACTTCGCTGCGCTGCTCGGCGTGCATCAGGTGCAGACCCACTGCGGGTTCATTCCCGAGAATCCCGCCGACCCTCCCTACCCCGGCGCCGTCCAAGCTGTTCGCGCCGTCGCCCAGCACTGTCACGGCAACCGCCAGGACTTCCTCATGGAGACCGGCCAGGAAACCCCCACCACCATGTCGCGTATGATCCGCGATGCCGCCATGCCCAACCTCGGAGTAGGACTCGACACCGCCAACCTCATCCTCTACGGGAAAGCCAATCCCGTAGACGCCATCGATATCCTCGGTCCCCACATTCGCAGCGTCCACGCCAAAGACGGCCGCTGGCCCACCGACCCCGATCAATTAGGAAAAGAGGTGCTCATGGGTAAGGGCATCGTCGATTTCCACGCCGTCTTTACCAAACTCCATCGTCTCGGCTACACGGGCGCCGTCACCATCGAGCGCGAAACCTCCGGCCCGCAACAACTCGCGGATGTGCGTCAGGAAAAGCTCTACCTCGATCGTCTCCTTCGCGAAGTGCTCGCCTAAACCTCGCCCAGCCGGTTCGTTCTGCGAACCACACTGCAAAGGAATTGGAAGCAAAATGGACCGTCGTCAGTTTCTCGAGGCAGGATCTCTAGCCACTTCCGGCATGCTTCTTCTCAGCGCCAAAACAGCTTTCGGTTATCCGGCGAACTCTGCCGTCGGCTTGGGATTGATTGGCTGCGGCAATCGCGGCTCCGCAGTGGCTACCTCCTTCTCGCAGCACACCTCCGCGCAGGTGGTCGCGCTTGCCGATCTGTTTGCCGACCAGCTTGCCGCGGGCGAGGCGCGTTTCAACCAGCTCAATGCCGGGCTGGGCCGCGCAGCTATCGATTCCAAGCTGCTTTTCCGCGGGCCTCATGCCTTCGAGCAGCTCGCCCAGGCGCCGCAGGTCGACCTCGTCCAGATATCCACTCCGCCCTTCTTCCACGTGCAGCACCTCGAGGCCGCAGTCGCCGCCGGCAAGCACGTTTATTGCGAGAAGCCGGTTGGGGTCGACGTGGCTCAGGCGCAGCAGGCGCTCGAAATCGCCAAGCGCGTCAAGCCTACACAGAGCGTCGATGTCGGCTTTCAGTGCCGTAACGCTCCGCCCATTGCCGCCATTGCGCAAAAGATTCAAGGCGGCGCGTTAGGTCAAATCGCCGTCGTCACCGGCAACTACAACGCTCCCGCATCGACTGAAAAGCCCTGCCCCGGCGCCTCTCAGGACGAATACCGCCTGCGCAATTGGCTGTGGGACCGCGTCCTCTCCGGCGATATTCTCGTCGAACAGAACATCCACATCATCGATCTTTGCAACTGGATGCTCGGCGCCGCGCCGCTCAAGGCCACCGCGACTGGCGGGCGCAACATTCTCCGCCACTACGGAGACTGCTGGGATAACTATCAGGTCGATTTCACGTATCCCGGCGGCGCCCACCTTTCCTTTGCGTCCACGCAGTTTGGCTCCGATCCTGCATTCGATGCCGGACTCAAGCTGTTCGGCGCCCAGGGCTCGGCCACCGCGCCTTATTCCGGCCCCGTGCGGATCACCGGTTCCAACGCCTGGGAGTGGGAGGATTCGACCGCTAGCGCGCCCGGCTCCGGCCAGTTCGCCGCCAACGGCAATTTCCTCGATAACCTCGCTCACGCCGATGCCGAAAAGGAGCGCACCTTCATCGACAGCATTGTCTCCGGTCCCGCGCACAACCAGATCGCCGAAGGTGTGCAAACCGCTTTGAGCTGCATGCTAGGCCGGATGGCGGGCTATCATCAGGCCGAAGTCACGTGGGACGAACTTCTCCACAACGGAGAAACCTACCAACTCGGTTTCAGCCTCGAACAGTTTGCCTGACCCGTCGTCTGCGAAGGCGGCAATCCATCGGGGCGGCTCAGGCCAGCCTGAAAGAATTGTTGGACGCGAAAGTTCGCGCCCCTACGCCCCGGTGCCGGCCAGGACCACGGCGATGGTGCGCAGG
>JASHUH010000365.1 GCA_030040115.1 Acidobacteriaceae bacterium
AAGGTGAATGGGCAAGATGTATCTGTGCCTGATCCACCGACGCTCGAACACTTGCTTCTACTGCTTCATCCACGGCAGCCTTATGCAGTGGCATGGAATGAGGAGTTTGTCCAGCGATCGAAGTATCAGCAATGCTGCTTGATAGATGGAGACCGCGTGGAGATTGTCCACCCTTCTGCGGGAGGTTAAATATGCAAGATCCACTGAAACTGTATGGTCAGGGCTTTTCGACGCATATTCTTCTTGGTACGGCGCGCTATGAGTCTCCGAAAACACTCGTCGAAGCGATCAACGCGGCTGACCCGGCGATGGTGACGGTAGCACTTCGAAAGCAAATACAGAGCGGTCGACCAACCGGGCATTCCTTTTGGGACATTTTGCGAGAGACGGGGCGCGCCGTACTGCCGAATACGGCTGGATGCTACACAGTCAAGGATGCTCTGAACACGGCGTTGATGGCCCGGGAGCTATTCCAGACCGATTTCCTCAAACTTGAAGTAATTGGCGACGACCAGAATCTGCAACCGGATCCCTTTGGCCTGGTAGAAGCAGCAACTGAGTTGGTGAAGCAAGGCTTTAGAGTACTGCCATATTGCACAGACGACCTGGTCTTGTGCAGGCGTCTGCTGGACGCCGGATGCGAGGTATTGATGCCCTGGGCCGCACCCATCGGAACGGGCCATGGGCCGCGCAATCCGAGGGCATTGCGCGAATTGCGAGACCGGCTTCTGGATGTCCCGCTGATTGTTGATGCAGGGTTAGGTCTGCCTTCGCATGCCTGCCGGGTGATGGAATGGGGATTTGACGCGGTGCTGGTTAATACAGCAGTGTCCAGGGCCATCGATCCGGTTCGCATGGCAACTGCGTTTGCGAACGCAACGAGAGCCGGGCGAATGGGATACTTAGCGGGTCCTATGCCGGTACAGGATCTCGCGATAGCAAGTACTCCTGAAATCGGCAAACCGCTCTGGGGTAAGGCACCACAATTGGTTGCAAGGGAAACAGCATGAGCGTTGTAGTTTACATTGACGGCCAGCCGGCTGAGCACTCCTCCGATTACATCGAAGTGCTCGGAAATCTTGGCCCCATTCCTCATGAGTCGCAACGGCGGTTCGAATTGTGGACATCCCAGCCGAAATGGCTCGCCACATCTGAGTCTATCTGGCTTGGCACATCGAAGGGCAGTTTAAGACATCAATGGTTGGCAGATGGCGGCGTGATCCTGCAATGTTGCGCGGGCTCCAAAGGCGTTGAGGATTGGCTGATTCAGGGTAGCTCCACAATCAAGGTGCGCAGTGCGATTCCGCTGCCGATCAATCCGGTGGTGTTGGCTGCGTTCCTCGCTCACGATTTCCCACTTGTCGATGCGGTAATGCTGGCACGTGCCTATCGAGGCGCCGGGTGGCCGTACACTCTTTCTCATTATCCAGTTCCTCTCGGATGTCCTATCTTGCCTGCGCCATTTCCAGTTTTTCCGCGTTCCGCGGGCCTCTACGCGGTGCTGCCGACGACAGATTGGGTCCAACGCCTTTCATGTGAAAATGTGCCCGTTCTGCAGTTGCGGGACAAGCGCAAAGATCACTCTCTTCGGGAACTTGCGGTGCGCGAGGCGATCGAAGCAGTCGCGGCAACTAGCACACTGTTGTTCATAAATGACGATTGGCGACTCGCGGTGGAACATGGCGCCTATGGGGTGCATCTTGGACAAGGAGACATCGCGGAGGCAGACCTCGGCGCGATTCAGCGGGCGGGTCTGAGACTGGGAATCTCGACGCACGGAATATATGAAATGTTGTGCGCACATGCTTGTAAACCTAGCTACATCGCTCTTGGAGCGATTTATGCGACCACAACGAAAACCATGTCGACTGCCCCGCAAGGGATTCGCCGGCTCGGGCACTACGTTCGTCTGATGTCGCCGCATTATCCTCTCGTCGCGATCGGAGGAATTAACCAGGACCGAATTGCTGATGTGTGGGCGACCGGTGTAGATTGCGCGGCAGTGCTCCGTGCAATAGTGAATGCGGAGGACTATCGTCAAGCTGTCGCAGATCTTTTGACTACGAGGCCAGGGCTGAACGGAACAATACAGGCAGCATGATGGAACATATCGAACTGCCTCGCGTTCTAGCGATCGGTGGGTCCGATTCGGGAGGCGGTGCGGGCATACAAGCCGATATCAAAACGGGCGCCGCCCTCGGTGTTGATGTCGCAACGGCAATTACAGCCATCACCGCTCAGAACAGCATGGGGATTCAGGACATTGAACCGGTTCCGATCAGTTCATTCCGTGCACAAATCTCTTGTGTATGTTCCGATATTCCTCTCCATGCCGTTAAGTTGGGAATGCTGTGCGACAGCATTAGGGTTCAATTAGTGATCGAAGCGATCCAGAACTATAGGCTCAAAAACGTCGTTTGCGATACAGTCTTAGCTTCGACGAGCGGTACAACTCTGCTAGATCCGGATGGAGTGAAGGCTTTGATTGCTGCTCTTCCTCTGTTTGCGCTGTTGACACCGAATGCCCATGAGGCGGCTGTAATCACGGGAAGGACAATCAAGAGCATCCCAGATCTTTTGGAGGCCGGCCATACACTCCTGGACCTGGGAGCGCAATCGGTTCTTATGAAGGGCGGGCACCTTGATGGGGACGAGTCCACCGACCTGATGCTGCAACGGGGGATGCTGAAACCGATGTATTTCTCTGCTCCTCGCGTCAGCACTCGCAATGACCATGGCACCGGGTGCGTCTTGGCAACGTCGATTGCCTCAGGGTTAGCGAAGGGCCTCGAATTGCCAGAAGCAGTCGCTGGCGGCTTCGCCTTTGTACAACGCGCTTTGCGTCGATCTATTGAACTTCGAAATGGCGCTGGCCGAGGTTCAATGGATTTGCTGAGCTAGAGTTGCTACTCGTCAGATACAGTTCACTTGAACAGATGATCTATCCCGTCTTCCACCTATTGCTTAGTTGTCTTGTTCTCCGCGATTTCCAGACCGGCATCATATATCTCTGTTCCGACGGCTACATCGAGATCGACGCCGAAGACGGTGGTAATTCGTCCAAGCATCCAGTAATATCCAATCACACCGACGAGCTCCACCAACTGCCGATCACTGTAGTGTCTTCGCGCTTCCGCGAATATGGCATCAGAGACCATCGGCCCGGACAATACGGCCAGTGCGAGATTCAAGGCCGCCAGCTCATCTGCGCGGAAGTTGTCCGAACTCAAATTGAAATGTTGCAGTGCATCACGCTGCTGGTCCGTCACGCCGGCGGCCTTAGAAGGAGCGACGTGTTGTACCCACGCATACTCCGCGGCATTTGCTTTCGCTCCGAGTAGTGTCACCAACTCACGAATGGATCGCGGAAGCTGAAGCGACGCATATTGGGCAGCACCCAGGCGCATTACGATCTCCGCTGTGCTCACAGAGTGTGCCCACATGTTGAATACGTTCAGGTTGACCTGGCCTAGAAGTTGTTTCAGGCCGTCTGGCAATTGATCGGTCCTTGCGTATGGAATACGGGCCATATATCCTCGCGTTTTCCTTTGCGGAAAGGTGCTATCGAGCCTTCACCGAAGATTCTTGTGCGCAGCTCATTCGCAGTTCCGAAGGGTCAACGCCGCAAGAAAAGTAGAGGCAGCGTGACGGATACGCTGCCTCCCGGCATTATGCTGTCGATCCGTCGTGGTAGTGAGACGGGCGACAGACTCTGCCATGCAAGTGCTTTCCGAACCGCCTGGCTAAGACCGTCTTTTCACAAGCCGATTTAGCGATATCAGCCATCCATATGGTTTACTTGTGGCGAATGAAGAGAAATTGAAGCTGGGTCTGCATTTGCCAGTCAGTTCCACCGGTCGTAGTTCGGACGTCGTTGAAGAACTCCGCTCGAGCATTTAGGTGCTGGCTGCCAATTTTGAAAAGTTTGCCTGCCCCGCCCCCGACCGGAACGGTCCAGCGTTTGTCCCTTTCTGCAGTCCAATCCGCTGTCACGATTGGCGTAGAGAGTACGTACCATCCGCGCTTGAAGTTGTAAAAAAAGAACCAGTTGATCGTCATTTGATTTTCATGCACGTGGTTGACTCCAGCGAATTCATTGCCAATGAGAGTTCCGGCCAACACATGACGAGTTCTGAATAGCCCGACCGTCGCGGGCCCCCCACCCCACTTGTTTATTCCCAGCTTGTGGTCAGTGGCTGTCGGGAGCCACAATTGCGGTCCGGCGCCCCACACAAACTTTCCAACGTGGACCGGGGAAAAGTAGAACTGAGGCTGTATATTGCTAAGACCGTAGTCGACCCCTGCTGTTGAAGAGAGCCTGGGAACAACAACAACAGGCACGATCGTTCGAGTGATCACCATCCAGTTCTCCGAGAGCTTGATGGGCGCGACGGGCTCAATCAGAAGTTCATTCTCGGCACGGCGATAGGGCCCGACTCCGTAGAACGTATTGTTTTGTAGGGGTAGGCTTATAGCCGCTGCAACCGGATTCTCCGCAGCATCTTTTGCCGCTGCCTCTGACCCTTTGTCTGGAGGAGATCCAACTTCGGAAGAGGAGTGGAGATTCTGCGTTGCATTCGATGCCATTTGCGATGGACTTTGCTGTGCCCCAATCACATTCGGGCAGCAAGAAAGGAGCAGAAGGATCAACCAGGCTGACGTAGTCGATCGAAACGAAAGTCGTCTCAGCGTTGAGCGCCTTATGGACCTCTCCTCTGTGGCCAGTGAGGTCCCGTCTTCCTCATCGAGGCGTGTAAAGAGTTCTGACAATTCCAAGAGACCTGAGGCTGGATGCCCCGTCCCAAAGTGCCGTCCTCATCTTCTAAGCTCAGGTCTAAGTGCCTTTTTCGCAGAGCGATCGCTTAGAAGCGAAAATCGGCCGCAAACGCGACTGCATTGTTGACCTTGATGTTGATGCCTTGCGCTAGAGTAGCTCCTACGTGGCCAGTCCCCACATCGAAGGACCACTTGGAATCTGGATATCGAGATACCCTCACCGCATAGATGAGGTCCGTCGGCAGGTGAGCTGTCGGTACATATTTGATGTAGCGAGGTTCCTGGTCAATTTCGGCAGTTGGCGCGATCAAAATCGCCTTCTTAATAGGAATCGGAATCGCTAATCCTCCGAACGCACGCGCCTCCCAATCGATGGTGTTGCCGCCGTAACCATACTTTTGTGCGTTGGTACCACGAACACCTCCATTGGCCAGAAACGCGAACTTCGTTCCGAATGTAAACAACTCCGTCGCGACACCGTAGATGTCTCCGTTGGTTGCATTTGTGTGTTGAACGGACTGCACCACGAATGGATCGTTGGTTCGGAACACACCGCCGATTGAAAATGCTGGCACATATCTGAGTTTGTGCGCGCCTGCCGGGAGGAGCTTTGCCTTAACATTGAACATGTTCATGCCGGCGAAATTGAACAAAGGGCTGATGGCCGGATCCCCACCGTCGGTGTGATTGTTTCGCGTAAACCCGAACTCCAACCTATTGCTAAATCCTTCTTCTATCCCCAC
>JASHUH010000031.1 GCA_030040115.1 Acidobacteriaceae bacterium
TTGAACCACTTAACCTTACCTTTGTACTGAGCCACAGGCTCCTGCCTTCCTTTTTGGGTTGTGCGGAAATGTCGAGGAATGCCACAACGACTATTTGCTAAGACGAGAAAAATTCGTGAAAGGTTTTTTCAAAAACCGCCTTGCGATTCCATAAAGTGGAACTCGCGGCGCGCGCCCCGCCGCGTCTCACCAGCGAAGCTATGGATGGGCTGCGCGATTTAGGCTATTTTTTCCGGTTGCGCGACTGCAGCCGCACGTACAACAGAAGTCCGGTCAAGGTCTTGCCGTCGAGGATCGCGCCCTTTTCGATCATTTTCAGAGCGTCCGATAGCCGCACCAGGCGGAAGTCGATGCGTTCGTCTTCTTCCGGGCGCGCCACGCCCGCCATCAGACCCTCGGCCACGAAAATCCGCATGGATTCGCCCAAAAATCCCGGGCTGGCGTAATACTCGGCCAGCGGCCTCCATTTTTTGGCGCTGTAGCCGGTTTCCTCGGCCAGCTCGCGTTGCGCGCCGGCGAGCGGGTCTTCGCCGGCATCGAGTTTGCCGGCCGGCAACTCCCACAGGTATTGGTTGGCGGCGTGGCGATACTGGTGTTCGATCACCAGCCAGGGGTCCTTTTTGCTCTTTGACGTATCGAGCGCCAAAATGACAACGCTGCCATTGTGGCGCACCACGTCGCGCTGGCTCTCCAGCCCGCTCGGCTCGATGAGTTTGTCCTTGAACACGCGAAAAAGCGGCCCTTCATAGACCACTTCGGAGCTGAGCAACTGCTCCTTGCCGTCGGCCAGGGCCCTCAGCCCCGGCGCGCCCTTCTTCACCTTGTTCGGTTTGGTCTTTTTGCTTTTCGATTTTGTTCGGCCATCTCCAGCGCCTTTGGCGCTTTGCAAATTTGTCTTGGCTTGTTTACGACTGTCTTTCTTGGGCATTCAGTTCTCCGGGCGCGAGCGAGCGCGGTTCAAAACGAGTATACGCACCCCGGCCGCTCTCGGATGGCTCCCAAGTTGCCAAACAGCTACAATCGGTTAGCAGTTGTGCATCGATTTCCCCTGCGGAGGCATCCTTAAAGGGAGCCAATTCCGATCAAGAACCAATCGCCGACTTTCCCTGCGAGGGCAATGAGCCACAAGTGAACGAGACGCTGAGCGCCGATTGTTATCCCGTGACCCTGTTGCCGGGGATGAGCCGGTTTTACCTGGACTACTGCGGCGGAAACGATGGCCTGCGAGTCTTTAACGCTGCCCTTCCGCTGGACTGCGCATGGCAGCGCCGTCCTCACCTGCCGGCGCATTGGCCTGAGCTGGTGCGCCTGCTGCGCGAACAGAATCCCTCCCCTGAGGCGGCGCCGGCGCTGAACGCGTTGGCGCATGGCGCGGGAACCGTCGTAACCGGCCAGCAGGTGGCGCTCTTCGGTGGGCCGCTCTTTACGCCCTTCAAAATGGCGACTGCCGTGGCGCGCGCGCGCCAGGCAAACTCTCTCGGTCATCCCCACGCCGCCATTTTCTGGCTGGCCAGCGCCGACCACGATTTCGCCGAAATTGACCATGTGGTTTTTCCAGCCGGACGGGAGCTGGCCAAGCTGGTGTATCCGCGCGCGCCCGACGCGCCATTGCCAGTGGGCCGCGTTCAGCTCGATGATTCGATCCTTCCCCTCGTCGATCGTGCGCGCGAGCTTCTGGGACCGTCCGAGGCCACGGACGCGCTGGCCAGGGCCTACCAGCCCGGCAAGACGTTTGCGCAGGCGTTCGCGGACTTCTACGCGGCGCTGCTCAGCGTCAATGGGCTGCTGGTGCTGGATGCGAATGTGGAGCGCAGGGCGCGGGATTTTCACCGCCTCGGCGCGCCCGTGCTGCGCGCCGCCATCGAGCGCGCCGAGGAATTGCACGCCGCGCTGCTCGAGCGCAACCAGGCTCTGGAAACCGCGGGTTATCACGCCCAGGTTGCGGTGTTGCCGCAGTCCAGCCTGTTGTTTCTCATCGATGAGAAGACCGGCGCGAGGCAGGCGTTGAAAAGGACGCCCCCGAAAGCGGCCGAGCCCGGCGGACTTTGGCAGGCGGGCAGGCAGAGTTATTCCACTGGCGATCTAGTGGGCCTCCTGGAAGCCGAACCGGAACGAATTTCGCCCGCGGCGCTGCTGCGTCCGGTTTTTCAAGATTTTCTGCTCTCCACCTCGCTGCTCATCGGCGGTCCCGCGGAGCTCGCCTACTTTGCGCAATCCGCGGTCTTGTACGAGCGCATCCTGGGCCGCCAAACGCCGGTCGCGCCGCGTTTTTCCGCCACGCTCATCGAGCCCTCCATCGCCGAGTTGTTGCGCCGCCACCAACTGACCCTGGATCGGGTTCTGGCCGAAAACTCCTCGTCGTTGGCGCAGTTGCTGGCCTCGCGCGCGATGCCGCCCGAAACCCGGGAAAGGCTCTTGAGCGCAGGCGTCGCGCTGGACGGCGAGTTGGCCATGTTGGTGGACTGGTTACGATCCCAGGATGAGGGCCTGGGCCGCTCGGCGGAGACGGCAGCCAGCAAAATGCAATACCAGATGAACCGGCTGCGCACGTTGGCCGCCAATTTCCAGATGCAACGCGAGGCCTCGCTGGCGCGTCACGCCGAAACCATCTCCCAGGCGCTCTATCCCGGAGGCGTGTTGCAGGAGAGGCTGCATGGGGCGGCTTATTACTTTGCCCGTTACGGAATGGACCTTGCAGAGACGCTCAGTGTCCACGCGGAAAAGACTTGTCCCGGACACAGGGCTATTTGGCTGTAGGGCATCGATCATTCAAGCTCGGTCATCATCGCCTCCGCCTTGGCAAGCCAGCTCGGGCCCCTCAGCCCATGGCGTTCCAAAACGAAATTTCCCGCTCGGTGGATGCTGAGCCGCAGCCAGCCCGCGGGAGCATTTGGGCCGGCGGCCAAGGGTGCGTGGCCGCGAAGCGGTTACCGGATCGCGGTGGCGGCGAACTTTTTGACCATGGCCAGCAGCAGTTTGCGGTCGCTGTCGTTGAGGTTGGCGGAGTATCGCCGGATTTGGGTGAGGAACTTCAGTTCGTCGTCGGAGAGCTTTTGCGTATTGAGCTGCCGGCCGAGGGCGTCTTCCGCAAAAAACTGGGAAATAGGCAGGTCGAGGGCCTCGGCAATCTTGGCCAGGGTGTCGAGGGACGGCATGGTGTGGCCGTTCTCCACCCGCGAGAGATAGCAGCGGAGCAGGCCTGTTTTCTTTTCAATATCGCCCTGCGAAAACCCTTTTTGCAGCCGATACGTACGAATCGTAGTGCCGATTTTCATGGGGGAGTGGGGGTCCTGTCCGATGCGTACCAGAGTCAGGCGCGTGGTCGCGATCAATCGAATGTTGTCTTAACCGTTAACATGGCGGGGGGGATAATGACAAGTTCAAATCGCGTTGCTTTTTGGTTACTTCACAGCTATTTTAGGTTACTTCTGGAGCCACTTCCGGCGGTTGGGTAATCCTTGTCAACGGAGGCGGTTGATTTCGCGGGTTTATCCCCGGTCAGCGAGAAAGGATCAAACTCCTGTTCCCGCCGTGCAAGTCCCAAACAAGGCGCTAGCCGCGCACCGAGACTCCCGAGAAGGAAAGCACAGCCAGGCCACGCACTGGCTGCCCGAAGAAGCGGGCCGGGGCGAAAACGCTGAACAACAGCAGGTTCTCGACCTCGGAACGGGTCGCCGCATCGGTCGGCCCGGAGAGGATGCGGTAGTCGTAGACTTCGCCTTCGTCGTTGACGTAGGCTTCGACCACCACCGGCGCGGCCGCTCCCAATTCGTCGGTGTCCGCGCCGCTGGAGAGGTACAAGAGATGGGGCGCGGTGGCCATGCCCAGGGGTTCGTCCTTGGTGGCCTGGACTGTTTCCGGCTGGGTGAACATGGATACCAGCACCACCACCGTGCCCAGAAGCAAAACCGCGCTGGCAAACCCCGCCGAGGCCTGGAGCAAGAATGGTCCCACGGTATTCTTCCAAGCCAGGCTCAACCCTTCCCAGCGGCTGCGCCGGCTGCGCGCCCGTTCCTGGCTCACGGCCACGCGAATGCGCAGCAGCAGGTCCTTGGGTTCGGGCGCCGGACCCAATTCCACAAGAGACATTTGCGTCTGGCGGAGAGACTCCCATTCCCGGGCGCAGTCCCGGCAGTCATCGAGGTGCGCGGCGATTTCCTGCATGTCCCGACCATTCAACCGGCCATCCAAATATTCGGTAAACCCAGCTTGGATTTCACTGCAGCCGTTCATCGCGCCTCCTCTCCGGCGGCCATTCCAAACGCCGTATGGGCCGTAGAACGCGAACTTGCCTGGGGCGTCAACAGCGCCTTGAGCAGAGCGCGCCCGCGCACCAAACGCGACTTCACGGTGCCCAGATTCACGTTCTGCATTTCCGCCACTTCCTCATACACAAAGCCTTCAATGTCACGCAAAATCAGCGTGGTGCGGAAGGGTTCCGGCACTCCGCGCAATGCCCGCTCCACACGCTCCCGGTTTTCCGCATGCACCGCCTTCTCAAAAGGCGTTTCGCCTGGGTCCACGAGCATATCCCGCAAAAGCACCGGGGATCCTGAATCGCCTTGCGATAATTCCTGCTCAATCGGAATTTCCTGCTGCTTGTGACGCACCCACCAGCGGCGCTGGTTAGAAGCTTCGCGCAGGGCGACGCGGTAAATCCACGTGCGCAACGACGATTCGCCGCGAAAGCTCTTCATGCCCTTGAAGATCTTGACGAAGACCTCCTGGGTGAGATCGGCGGCTTCACCGCGGTTGCACACCGTCCGCGCCAGAAGCGAGTAAATGGGTTGATGATAGCGCGCGATCAGCCACGCGAACGCGTCCTCCGATCCGGCCCGCAGTTCTTCAATGAGGGCCGATTCCTCGGTTTGAAAGGTTAACGCGCTAGCCACATTGCCCATGATGAGATCCGCCTGCAAATCAGTGTCCCTCTCACCTTAACGCAAATGGGGCGCTTTTACCATCGGGATACACCCCGACTGGCAAAATGCCGGCATCAAAACCCGCCTTTCGCAACCAGCGCCCTCACCTCTTGTTCCGGTCGCCAGAAACCTTCGCCGGTTTTGCCAAGTGCTGCAACAACGCACTCAGCCCCGCCAAACGTCAAATGCTCTGCATCCCTATTGGTTTAGACACCGGACCCATGGCAAAGTGTTCCCGATCACTTTTTGGAGCTTGGGCGCGGCCAGATTTTGTGGGCTGCATCATGATGATTCTGCTGCCGGCGCGAACCTCATCTTGCGCTTCGCGCCATCGGGTTCGCGCAACTTTGGCTCCGCTCGTTGTTGGGCGGGCGCAATACCATAACTGCGGGAGGCTCCGCCGCTTATGTTCACCGTCCATCCGATCGGTTACGTGCACAGCCCGTTCAAGCAGACTTCCGCCATTCCCAAGGGTCTCGGCGCCAGGCACGACGCCGAAGGCGTGATCGAGCTGCTGCGCGAGTTCGAGCCCGGGCTCAAAGACATCGAGGGCTTTTCGCACCTGTTCATTCTTTGGGTCTTCGATCGCGCCGATGGCTCCTCGCTGATCGCTACGCCGCCCTCTGATTTGAGCCGTCCGCACGGCGTGTTCGCCACCCGCTCGCCACGCCGGCCCAATCCCATCGGGCTGACCGTGGTCGAGCTGCTGCGCCGCGATGGGGCCGAGCTTCAGGTGCGCGGCGTGGATATGCTGGATGGCACGCCGGTCCTCGACATCAAGCCCTATATGTCCAGTGTTCCTGCAGAGAAACTCCGCCGCGGTTGGCTTGCCGAGGCCGAAGCGCGGCAGGCGGGATGAGGCCGCGGGCCGTCCGGCAAGCGCCTGTCAATCCCGGACCCCAAGAATGCTTATTTCCTGATCCTTGGTCCCTGATCCCTGCTTATGGGATTCCGAGCAGCTTGTGCGTCTGCAGGCTCATGCGCCATTGGGGGTGATCGAGGCAGTAACGGAGCGCCAGCCGGGTGTTGGCTTCGC
>JASHUH010000366.1 GCA_030040115.1 Acidobacteriaceae bacterium
GGCAACAAGTCGGAGATGGCGGTGGGCTACTGCACCCTTTACGGTGACATGGTGGGCGCGCTCGCGGTGATTGGCGACCTGGTGAAGACGCGCGTTTACGCCGTGTGCCGCTGGCTGAACCGGAATGGCGAAGTGATTCCCGAAGCAATCCTGGAGAAGCCGCCCTCGGCCGAGTTGCGCCCTGGCCAGATGGACACCGACTCGTTGCCTCCGTACGAAATTCTCGATCCCATCCTGGAGGCGTACGTGGAGCGCTATGAGACTCCTGAACGCATTGCGCGGGAGTGCGGATTTTCGCTCGATCTCGTCCAACAGGTAGTGCGTCTGGTGGAGCGCTCGGAATACAAGCGCCAGCAAGCAGCGCCGGTCCTGAAGGTGACCGCTAAGTCGTTTGGCATGGGGCGGCGATTTCCCATCGCGGTCAAGGTTCAGGTATAAGCTAAAGCAGGGAGTTGTTCCCGCGAATTGCAGCATCTTTGAGCTGCGGGGCAAACCGTTGGCGCCGCGAGGTGTTTGTCTCCCTTGCGATCCGCCGCGGCGGTTGGCTGGGCAGCGCGGGTTGAGCAGCACGGCCCCAGGCTCACAACCACCTGGAAACACACTTTGAGGAGATTCGCTTGACACGTTTGTTCATCCGTACTTTCGGCGCGCTGGCGCTGATGGCTCTTTTCGCGCCCGCGCTTCAGTCGATCGCGCAGACCAAAGTCCCGGCGGCTCCGCCGCAGGGTCCGGCGGGGCAGGCTCCGGCCACTACGCCTACGGCTCCGGTTCCCGCTACCCCCGCGGCGCCTGCGCCTGCCGGCCCTCCCAAGTTCCCCCCGCCCGATCCGTCCAATTTCACGGCGCCTTCGCCCAGCAAAGAGGTGATTGACGGCTTCCTCCAGGCCAATTGGGGCTACGATCCGAACCGCATCTGGCAGGTGCAGGCGATTCTCAAGACGCCGGTCGAGGGCGTGGCCAAAGTGGTTGTCTTTGTGGGTGACCGGACGGGCAAGGAGAAGCCTTCAGCGCTGGGATTCTTTGTACTTCCCGACGGCAAGCACATCATTACCGGTGACCAGATTGTCGCCTTTGGCGAGCATCCGTTCGCCGACGCGCGCACACAATTGCAGCAGCGCGCCGATGGTCCCTATCGCGGATCGGCTTCGAAGAATTTGGAACTGGTGGAATTTGCCGATTTTCAGTGCCCGCATTGCAAAGAAGCGCAGGCCAACATGGATAAGCTGGTAGCCGATTTTCCGCAAGCGCGCATCGTCTTCCAGAACAGCCCCATCCCCTCGATTCATCCGGAGGCGATGAACGCGGCCGAGTACGGCGTGTGCGTGGACAAGATGGGCGGCAGCACGGCGTTCTTCCAATTTGCTTCGGCGGTGTTTGACGGGCAGGAGGGATTGGCGTCGCCGGATGGGGCCACGCTTACCCTCAACAGCGCCACCACTAAGGCCGGCCTCGACCCCGGCAAGATTTCGGCCTGCGCCACACAGCCGCAGACCAAAGCCGAAGTCGAAGCGTCGCTCAAGCTCGGCGCCGATCTGGGGATTAATGAAGTGCCGACGTTGGTGATCAACGGCCGCGAAGTGCCCGCGAATGTGCCTTACGACCTGCTCAAGACGATTGTCCAATACCAAGCCAAGATCGATGGGGTGACGCCCTAGCAGAGCACTTCTCCTGCGCGTGTAGCTCTTGCAATTTCAATCGAAGATGGCGATCTTTGAGGGAATCGACTTTTGAGTTCCCAATACCTTTAGTTTTCAATGCGAGTTTTGTTGGTGGAAATTCGCCTGCGATGCATGCCGCTGCCTCATCTCAAAGATGGTGTTAAGGGCAAAAAAATCGCCCCCGAAGGAAATCTTCGCTTCGGAGGCGCTTGTCGAGCATAGAACACAAGATGAAGCATAACGGGGACCAGTAGCCGACGCTGGAGGTCGGTAGCGTGCAGCTACTGGTGATCCCTGCACTTAACGAGATCAGCCGCGGCTTCCCCTTTCCACTGCTGCCTCGTGTCGCCCGGCTCAAGGAGGACTTCTCACTGACATCCTCCGAACCATGTTGACAGTCACAGTGTCCCCGAAATGCGGGTGACGTTCTGTGACGGCCGTCACTCGACTTTGTGAGTTTTGTGCAAAGCCGGAAAGTGGGCGGAATCAAGGATATTCGCGATCTTCCGCAGGATTGCAGCGGTTGAACCTCATCCGATTCGGCGGAGATTTTGGCGCGAGCGGGAGGGGTTTGACAAAGGCTGCGGGGAGCCGCACAATCGGAGATTCAGTTGTTTTACGACGAAGCCAGAGATACTGTATCCCGCTAAGCTTCGTGACAGGTCGACGCCGGGGAGTTCGCGTCGAGATGAATGCTGGGCTGGGATATACACCTTCTCTGGTTTCGCTATAGAAAGCCATTATCCCGTGACTGCTTTGTTGACCACAAATCTAGGCGCTACGCCCCTGCTTGGACGCGGCAAGGTGCGCGACCTGTATGCCGTCGACGACGCACTGCTGCTGGTGGCGACTGACCGCATTTCGGCCTTCGACCATGTGCTGGCCACGGGCATTCCCGGCAAGGGCAAGATTCTCACCCAGATTTCGCTGTTCTGGTTCGACCTGCTGCGGGATGTGGTGCCCAATCACCTGATTACCGCAAATGTGGCCGAATTCCCCGCGGCATTGCAGACCTACGCGGAGCAACTCGAGGGTAGGTCGATGCTGGTCAGGCGGGCGGCGATGTTTCCGGTGGAGTGCGTGGCGCGAGGATACCTGGCCGGATCCGGTTGGAAAGAGTACCAGGAAACGGGCGCGGTCTGCGACATCGTGTTGCCGCCGGGGTTGCTGGACGGCTCGCGGCTGCCCGACCCCCTGTTCACACCCGCCACCAAGAACGAGATGGGCGCACATGATGAGAATATCCCGTTTGCAAGAGTGGAAGCACTGGTGGGCGCGGAGAACGCGGCGGAGATGCGGCGGTTGACCATGGCCATCTACGCGCGGGCCGCCACCCACGCTGAGGCGCGGGGGCTGATTTTGGCTGACACTAAATTTGAGTTCGGATGGACGGCCGAAGGGATTACGCTTGCCGATGAGGTGCTCACTCCCGATTCTTCGCGATTCTGGGAGGGCGCGGCATGGAAGCCCGGCGGCCCTCAGCCGTCGTTCGACAAACAGTACGTCCGCAATTATCTCGAATCGATCCATTGGAACAAACAGGCTCCCGCGCCCGGATTGCCGGATCAAGTTGTGGCTCGGACCCAAGATAAATATCATGAAGCCTTTCGCCGACTCACCGGGCGAAATCTTGCCTTGTAGATCGGAACGGAGCAGGAATGACCTGGGTGGATTGGGGCATTGTGATCGTGTTGGCGGCGTCGGTTTGCGGCGGATTTGCGCAGGGATTTTTCCGCACCGCCTGCTCGCTGGTCGGCTTGATCCTGGGGCTCTCGCTGGCGGCCTGGAACTACGGGCGAGTGGCGGGGTTGTTGTTGCCGGCGGTGCGCATTCCGGCAATTGCGGACGCGATTGGTTTTTTTCTCATTGCCCTGGTGGTGATGGCTCTCGCCAATTTGACCGGGAACTTTCTTGGCAAGGCATTTAACTGGCTGGGGCTGGGCTGCCTGGATATGATTGCCGGAGCCGTACTGGGGTTCTTTCAGGGAGTGGTGCTGGTGACGCTGATTCTACTGGTGATGGTCGCCTTCTTCCCTAGCCAGCAATGGTTAACAAGGTCCGAGTTGCCCAAACAATTTTTCGGGGCTCTGCATTTGAGCACGCAGATGAGCCCGTCCGAGCTCGCCGGCAGGGTGCGTCGCGGCCTGCGCATACTCGAGCAGGAGTCGCCCGCGTGGATGCATCCGGGTGGCGGCGCGGCATGAGGAAATCCACCGACGCGAGCCGCCGGGGAATGGACTAAACTAAAAAACCGTATCAGCAAAAGGTTGGGGCGTGAAACGAGAACTGGACAGCCTGGTGACGCAAATGCATTCCAGCGGCATCCCCTATGACGAAGCCGTGCGCGAGTTCAAAAAACAGTATCTCCGCGAAGTATTGGTGGCGAACCGGGGAAACCAGTGCAAGGCAGCCGACGAGTTGGGCATGCATCGCAACACCTTGAGCCGGACCATGGCGGAACTGGGGCTGGATTTGGCCGAAGTGCGGGCCGGCCTCAAGCGTCCGCCACGGCCGGAGCGTCCTGTATATGGCGCAATCCGCCAAGGGTATCGTTAGCCGCATTTTCGATGATCTAATGGACATTGTGAACGTGAAGCATAGCGGGCAGAGCGATGCTGGCATGCGCGTTCCAGGTCTAACGCAGCCGGGAAAATTGCCGCGATCCCGCGCGGGTGGGTTCTACACGCGACGAAATGCCAACCACCTCATCGACACGCGAACCACGCATCGCGATTCAACCCGGATTCGCCTGGGATCGGCAAAATGCCTATCTCTTTGACATTGACGGCACGCTCGTACGCTCGCGGGACCGCATTCACATGGACTCCTTCGCCTCAAGTGTGCGGCGTGTGATGGGATTCGAGGTCACTCTGGCCGGGATCCTGCTGGCCGGAAGCACCGATACGGCAATTCTCCGGGAAGCTTGCCGCCAGTCCGGCGTTCCCGCCGAGGAATTAGAGAGCCGCAGCGAAGCCATCCTGGAAGCGATGCGCGCAACGGTGGCCGAGCGGCGCCACGAAATGGTGGTGGAGCGGATGCCGGGCGTGGAAGAAGCATTGCGTCATTTAGCCCGGGGTGGCGCGCTGCTCGGCGTGGCCACCGGCAATCTCGAAGTCATCGGTTGGATCAAAATCGAGCAGGCGGGGCTACGCGAGTGGTTCCGGTTCGGCGGCTTTAGCGACCGGTTTCCGGTGCGCTCCGAGCTCATTGGACAGGCCGCAGCGAAGGCCCGTGAGCTAGCCGGGCCCGGAGGGTGGCCGGGCGCGAGCGTGTGCGTGGTGGGCGACACGCCGCGGGATATCGAGGCCGCGCGCGCCAATTCGCTGCCCGTAATCGCCGTGGCCACGGGCAGGTTCAGTTTCGATGAGTTAATCGAGCAACGCCCGGATGCCTGCGCCACGTCGCTGGCCGATCTGCTGGCTTGGACGGGGGAGGAAAAGTGACGCAGCGACTCTTTCCGACAAGTGGGAGAGCGCTTCGATGCGGCCGTGGCTGGTGGCCCGCGCTGACCGCCACGATGCTGTTGGCGATCTTTCCCGCCGCCATGGAGGCGCAGGCGGTCTCCCCGACCGCGCCATCGACGCCGGCCCAGAAAGCGCCCTCCGGCGCGACGGAGCCGGGCAAAGCGGAGAAACAGTCCGGCGCCGGCGCACGGCGGCGTGCGCTCAAGTTGTATCTGGCCGCGAGCAAGTTTTTTGCCGCCGGACAATTCGACGCCGCCATGGGCGAGTACCAGAGGGCAGCAGCGCTCGACCCCACTAAGCCCGATTACCGGCTCGCGGCGGAGGTGGCGCGCAGCCACGAGGTCTCAGCGCTCATTGAGGCCGCCGCCAAAGACCGCCTGACCGGCGATACGGCGGCGGCGGCGGCGGCGTTAACCCGCGCCATGGATCTCGATCCCAAAAATCCTGAAGTCGCCGAGCACCTCTATGAACTGGGCGACGACGCCCTGCGCGAGCAACCTGCGCCGCTCTATCAGCAAACCGCCAACACCGTGGGCCAGGCACCGCCGCTGCTCGCCGCAAGCGGACTGCGCAGTTTTCACCTGCGCAACGAGCAGCGGCAGGTGATTCAGCAGGTGTTCAAAGCCTTCGGCATTGACGTCATGCTGGATGAAAGCGTGCGGGCGACACAGGTGCGTTTCGACTTGGACGACGCCAATTTTTCGCAGACGGCGCACGCCCTGGGACTGGTGACCGACACGTTTTATGTCCCGCTGGATGCGCATCACGTGCTGGTGGCGCGCGACACACCGGAAAACCGCCGTAACTACACGCGCCAGGAACTGGAGACGGTTTACCTTTCGGGACTCACAAGCCAGGAACTGACCGAGGTGGGCAATCTGGCCAGAAACGTCTTCAATGTGGCGCAAATGGCGGCCGATCCTTCGGCCAGCACGCTCACCCTGCGGGCGCCGGAAGCGAACCTCGATGCCTTCAACGCCACCATGCGCAGCCTGCTGGACGGCCGTAACCAGGTGATGCTCAACGTGCGGCTGATTCAACTTGCGCACACCGGCGCCCGCAACACCGGGGTTCAGCCCCCACAAACGTTCTCCGCGTTCAATGTGTATTCCGAAGAGCAGTCGATTCTGAACGCCAACCAATCCCTGGTGCAGGAGATTATTTCGTCGGGCCTGGCCTCAGCG
>JASHUH010000367.1 GCA_030040115.1 Acidobacteriaceae bacterium
TCGACCAGTTCCACGGCGGGGAAGCGCGCTTTGAGCATGCGCGCATGCGCGGGACGGAAACGTCGCTCCTCAACGATGCCGCTTTCGACCCGCAACCCGGTGATCCGCTCCACCGCCAGGGCCAGCGCCGGGTCGAACCGGTCTTCGAAGCCAAGGTAGAGGATCGAGCCCGCGGCCACGCGCAGAGGCAGCGCACCGAAGGCGTCGACGAACAGTCGCGGCAGCAGCGGTGCAAGCCCCTCCGGATCGTAAAACTCGAAGGGGAGCACCGGACAGCTCCATTGCAGCCCCAGCGCCCGGGTGACCAGCGCCGCGTCGACCCCCTGCGTCGACGCCATCCAGTGGCCCAGCCGGCCGCCCCCGGCGGCTTTCTGCGCCTCCAGCGCGCCGCGTAATTGGTTGGTGGTAATCCAGCCGCGCTCGAACATGATGAGTCCCAAAGGCAGCCGGGGCCGGTGCGCCCCGGCCGCACTTGTCCGGCCATCCATCTCCCGCGCCAGAGCCAGACCCACCACCGCCCGCGTGCATTCCTCCGAGCAGCACCATGCGCCTTCAAACAACGGCGCCGAGCGACTGCGCCACATCCGCAGCCGGCCAGAGCGGCAGCCGGCATTCGCGCAGGTCGAGAAAATACGCCTCTGCGCAAGGTCCAGCAGCCGGGGAGGCCGGACCGGAAGGGGAGAGTCCAGAGCCGCCGCGGGTGCGGAAACTGCGAAGTCTCTGCGCGCGGGGCGGCGCGCCAACGAACTTTCGTTCCTGTTCAGAAGAGGCATCGGATGCTCTCCAGCCGCTTTTGGGGCGCAGCCACTTCGGTCACCCGCAGCCCGAAGTTGCCATGCACCAGCACCACCTCGCCGCGGGCCACAATCTTGTCGCTCACGATCAGGTCCACGGGGTCCGACACGTGACGATCCAACTGCACCACGTCACCCGGCCCCAACTCCAGGATTTCGCCCAGCGGCATCTCCCGCGAGCCGAAACGCAACGCGGCTTCGAGCTCGATGTCGAGCAGCAGTTCAAGGCCGCGAGGCAAGGGCGGGGCGCCAGGAGCGGATGAGCCGGGCTCGGCCCCCTCGAGAGCGGTCTTCGCGTCGGCACTCGGGTGAGCCGTCAGGTCGCTCTCCGCGTCAAGAGCCCGCATAGCGCCGGCGGCGGCCTCGCGCACCCGCACCTCGTCACGGACTAAGATGGTCCACGACCGGTCGCCGGAGCGCAACTGGAAGGCGCGCGAAACCTGCGCCTCTCCCGCGATCTCTTCGAAGTTTTCCACCCGCGCGTGCTTGCCCGTGCGGGCCGACAGTTCTCCGGCCGCAGCCTCCGCAGTTTCGCGCGCCAATTCGCCCCAGGCGGTTTTCTGGTCCAGGCCTTCGCCGGCCAGCGAGGTGTGCAAAAGCTCGCCGTCGAAGAGGATCGAAAACCGTCCCTCTGCGTCCCCGGTGAGCGTGGCGGCGAACCCGAACGACCCGGCGCCGAGCGGCTTTGGCAGCGCTTCCTGGAGCTCCGGCTCGCCCGCCAGCGCCTGGGCAAAGAGGTCGCCGGCCACCTGCACCCAGCAATCGAAATAGCTCTTCATCTCTCCTCCCCGCTGATCACGCGCTCCATGCGCGCCGCCCGGTGCGGTCCCTGGCGGATGGCTCGCGCCTGGCTCAAAATCTGGCCGCCGACGCGCCACAGAGGCAGGGTGTTGGCGGCGAGGTTCAGGGGCAACACGCTGCCCGGCTCAAGCCCCTCGAGCTCTCTCGCCCGCACCCGTACGGAGGGCAACTGCAGCGAGCAGCCGAAACGGATGCGCCGCACGGAGGTTTGCAGTTTCTCCCGCGCGTCCCCAGCGTGACGCCGCCCCCGCCCCCATTCCGTGGTGAGCCGGCGCAATATGGTGTTGGCGACCACCGCGGGAAACGCCAGGTTCAGCAGGCCCGAGCTGTGCGGCATGCGGACTTCGAAGCTCAGGCACAAGGTTTTTTCCGCCACCGACATGATGCGCGCCACCTGCGTTTGCATTTGCCGCCGCTCGAAGCTGAAGCTCAAGCCGACCGGCTGCCAGGCTGCGGTCAGTTCCCGGCAGACGATTTCGACCACGCTGCCGAGAATGGACTCCTCAATGTCGGTTAGCTCGCGCAAGGCCCCCCCCTTGCCGTCGCCCCCCAGCAACAGGTCGATGATCGGCGGCGCGAGGGCCAAATCCAACTGCAGCACCGAAACCGCCCCCAGCGGCTCCAGCCGCACACTGGCGACGTAGCTGATCTCGGGAATTCTCAGCAGAAACTCGTTAAAGTGGATCTGCTCGGCCGAAACCAGGTTGACTTGGAAGCGGGTGCGCAGCCACGCCGCCAGGTTGTGGGTCAGGTTGCGGGCAAACAGGTCGTTGAGCAGACTGATGGCGCGCATCTGCTCGGTCGAAATCTGACCCGCCGAGGCGTAATTGAACGGATTTACCCGGGCTCGCGGCTCGGTCTTTTTGGTTTCCGGCGCGGAACTGCGCGCCGCCTCGAAGAGCGCGTCGATTTCGTCCTGCTGGAGAGTTTTTTCCGGCACCGAAGCCTCCTCCATTCGAACCCATTGAATCCAAGTCCCGGCGTATTTTCCGGTTCACTCGGGTTCCTGTTTCTTTTGATCCCTCGCCTCGGGCTCCGTAGCTCCAGACTGGAGGCTAGCCCGTTCCGCCTCAACTCGCCTTGCGCTGCGCCGCACGCGCGGGTTTGCGCGCGGAATGACCCCAGGCCCCGCGCGCCGCAAGGTCCTTAAGCGCGGCGCGCAGGTGCATCACCGCCGAGGCGTGCACCTGCGAGACGCGCGACTCGACCACTCCCAGCGCCAGCCCGATCTCGCGCATGGTCATCTCCTCGTAGTAATAGAGGGTCATCACCAGCCGTTCGCGATCGGGCAGGTTGGCGATGGCCTCGGTGAGCCGTTCTTCGAGCTCGCCCTTCAGGCAGCGAAACAGCGGATCCTCCTCCGGCCGTCCGGGGACGTAGGCCAGCTCCTCCTCGCCCGAATCTTCGTTGTGCTCGAGGTGCAGGGTGCCGATCTCCAGCCCTTTCAAATCGCCGAGCAGTTGTTGGTACTCATCGAGTTCCACTCCCAGTTCCTCGGCCACCTCGATCTCGCCCGGAGCGCGGCCCAGACGCGCCGTGAGCACGCGGATCGCCTCTTCAATGGCGCGACCCTTGCGGCGCAACTCGCGCGGACTCCAGTCGAGGGTGCGCAGGCTGTCGAGGATCGCCCCGCGAATGCGAAACTGCGCGTAGCTGCGGAACTGCACCTTCTTGGCCGGATCGAACTTCGCGAAGGCGTCCATCAGTCCCACCACACCCGCCGAGACCAGGTCTTCGATATCGACGTGCTGGGGCAACCGTTCGTGAATACGGCGGGCCAGAAAACGCACAATGGGCAGATGCTCGAGCAGAATCCGCTCCTGCTCGCTGGTCAACACCGGCGCGGGCGCGGCCACCGCCGGAGGATAGCTTGCCGCGCCCGTTCTCGCGCCTCTTTGGTCCCTCGTTGCCGCCGCCTCGGTTCCCATGGTTCTCCCCTTCGCAGGCCCCATCATTTTGTCCGGGCTTGCTCCCCGCTCAGCGCACCGTGCCCGCCGGACGCAGCCGGATCTCGGGCGGAATCTCGCTCGCGGCGATCACCGCCAGTCGCGGCAGCGCCGGTTCCAGCCACCGTTTCACGTGATAGCGGGCCGGACTGGGGCAGAGGAGCACAGGGAGGGCCGCGGCGGCCGCCGAGCCGATAAGCGATTTCACAGAATCCGCAAGCCGCCGCACGAGGGGCGCGCCCGTCGCCGCCGGGGTCAGCAAGCGCTGAGCGGAGTCGGGGTTGAGCGTGGCCAGGATCTCCTCTTCGAGCGCCGGATCGAGCAGCAGCACCGGCAACTGCCCGTCGCCATCGAGCAGCGGGCGCACCAGCCTTCGCCCCATGGCCTGCCGCGCGGCCTCGACCAGCGCCACCACACTCTTATTCGCCGGGGCGATTTCGAGCAGCGCCTCGAGAATCGCGCCCAGGTCCCGGATCGACACCCGCTCGCGCAGCAACTGCTCCAAGACGCGTCCCAGCTCCCCCAACGTCAGCAGCTTGGGAACCAGCTCTTCAAGCAGCTTGGGGTGGCTCTCGTTGAGCGCGTCCAGAAGGCGCTTGATCTCGGCGCGGCCCAGCAGTTCCCAAGCGTGCTGGCGGATCAGTTCGCCCAAATGCGTGGTGACGACCGTAACCGCGTCCACCACCGAGTAGCCCGCCGCGATGGCCTGGTCTTCGAGCGCCGGCGCAATCCAGATGCCCGGAACCCCGAAAGCGGGCTCCCGCGTTTCCCGGCCCGTCAGAGGACGGCGGCCGGGCTCGCCGCAAACCGCCAATAGTTGCACGCCCTCGGTCTGCCAGCGGCCGATCTCGACGCCACGCAGAGAGAAAACGTACTCGCGCGGTTTCAGTCGCAGGTTGTCCGAGATATGCACCGGAGGAACCAAGAAGCCCAGTTCCGAGGAAAGATGGCGGCGAAGCGTGCGCACCCGGTTCAACAACTGTCCGCCCTGCTTCTCGTCGACCAGCGGAATTAGCTGAAATCCGATCTCCAGCGTCAAGTCCTCCAGACGCAAAAGCGCCGCTAAGTCCGACCCCTGCGCCGTCTCCGCCTTTTTCTTTTCGGCCGGCGACAGCTCCGCTATAGACGCAGCCGGCGCGTGCGCCGCAAGCCTGCGCCCGCCCCAGAACAGCCCCGCAGCCACGGCCAGGAAGGCCAGCTTGGGCAATCCTGGGATCAAACACATGCCGCCCGACACCAGACTTGCGAGGTAGAGGGTCGCCGGCCGGCCCAGCAGTTGTTGCCTTATCTCGCCGCCCAGCATCCCGGCCGAATTCGCGCGGGTCAGCGTAATGCCCCCCGCGACCGAAACCAGCAGCGACGGAATGATGGTTACGAGGCCGTCGCCGACGGTGAGGACGGTGTAGGTGCGCGCTGCTTCGCCGAGGGCGACGTCCTGCTGCAAGGTCCCGATAAGCAGCCCGGCCACAATGTTGATGGCGGTGATGAGGATGGTGGCCAGCGCGTCGCGTTGATTGAACCGCGCGGCGCCATCCATGGCCCCGTAAAATTCGGCTTCGCGGGCGATCGCCTGCCGCCGCCGCCGCGCCTCGGCCTCGTCGATGAGGCCCGCGTTCATGTCGGCGTCGATGGCCATCTGCTTGCCGGGCAGGGCATCGAGGGTAAACCGGGCCGTTACCTCCGCGGTTCGCACCGCGCCGTGCGCCACCACCAGAAATTGAATGGCGACCAGGGCCAGGAAGAGCACGAAACCAACCACATAGTTGCCGCCCACCACAAACTGGCCGAAGGCTTCGATCACTTTGCCGGCCGCCGCCGTTCCCTCCTGGCCGTGCAACAGGATGCGCCGGCTCGAGGCGATGTTGAGCGAGAGACGGAAAAGCGTCAGCAGGAGCAGCAGAGTGGGAAACACCGAGAGCTCCACCGCGCGGCGGATCTGGATAGCGGCCAAAAAGACAATGATGGCCGCCGCCATCGAGAGCGCCAGCAGAAAGTCCAGCCCCGCGGCCGGCAGCGGCACCAGCATCACAAAAATCACGCTGATCGCCGCCAGGGGCAACAGATACTCGCGCAGCCGCTGCATCAGGCCTGCATGAGCCGGGACCGCGCTGGCGGGAAGAGCTGCAGTGCTCATTGTGGACCTCTTCCGGAAAGCAAAAGCGCGAAGCGCCTCATCGTGGAACTCCTCCCCACCCTGGCCCTGCTGCGGAACCCATCGAGCCGGGCGCCGCTGAGCCTGGATTTCCGAAACCCTGACCCGCAAAGCCCGGCGCCGCCGACGCGTTCGCCGTTCTGCGGCGTTCGCGCAGTTCGGCTTCCACGCGCTGGCGGTAGAGGTAGGCCAGAATCGCGGCTACCGCCGCGTACAGCTCGAAGGGAATGGCCTGGCCGACCTCAACGGAGCGGTAAAGGGAGCGCGCCAGCGGCGGGTTCTCGACGATGGGCACGCCCGCCCAGCGCGCTTCGGCCTTGATCTCCTCGGCGAGCAGGTTGCGGCCCTTGGCCAGCACTTTGGGCGCGTCCATGGTGGCGAAATCGAACCCGAGGGCCACGGCGTAGTGCGTGGGGTTGGTCAGCACCACGGCGGCCTTGGCCACATCCGCCTTCACCCGGCGGCGGCGCATCTGGCGTTGCAGGCCGCGGATGCGGCTGCGAATCTGCGGGCTTCCCTCCGTCTCCTTGAATTCGTCGCGCAGGTCCTGCCGGCTCATCTTCAGCCGCGACTCCCGGCTTTGCCATTCCACCAGGTAATCGATGGCCGACCACCCAAAGAGCAGCCAGGCTGCGGCGACGAGGAGCCCGTAGACGTCCGCGCCAAGCAACTCCAGGCGCGCGGTCGAAAACGGCGGCAGGGTCAACTGCCGGGCGATGCGCTGCACCGCGAAAGCAGCCAGAAAGGAGACCGGGATCAGCGACTTGCCTAATCGGGCCGCGGCGCGCAGCGAAAACAGATTCTTGAGGTTCGCGGCCGGACTGATGCGCTCCAATTTGAAGCCCACCGCTCCGCCGTAGACGGTGAGGCCGCCGGTCTGCAAGATGCCCACCGCGAGCGACGCCGTGGCCGCCGCCGCCAGCGCCACGGCGGGCGGAAACAGGACCTCAAGCGCCAGCCGGCGGATGGCCGCAAAGGTGGGCGCGATGGCCTCAGGCTCCCATCGTGCGGCGTCGCCGAGCGCCAAGAAGCCACTGAAGGCGCCTCGCCACGCCTCCATGGTCCGGCCGCCCAACACGCCCAGCGCTATCACCCCGGCCAGCGTTCCCGCCGCCCCAGTCAGCTCCCGGCTGTGCAGGATGTCGCCCTCTTTGCGCGCTTTCTCGCGCCGGTGCTGGGTGGCCTGTTCGCTGCGCTCTCCGGGCATTGCCTATCTCCCCATTCCCAGGAGCAGTCCGTCGGCCGCCGCGTGAGGGGCGGCGATCAGCCGCTCGGCCATGTCGAGCAGCCCGGCAAAGCGCGCCTCGATGAAGCGCGGCCAGAGGGCCAGAGCGCCGGTTAGCACCACAAAGCCGGTCAGGGTTTTAAGCGGCACATCCAGAAACATCGCCGGCAACTGCGGGCTGAGCTTGCCGAGCAGCGCCACAGACACTTCGACCAGCAGTGTGGCGGCCAATACCGGCGCCGCCAGTTCGAGGGCTGCGAGAAAGACGCCTCCGGCGGCGCGCACGATGCTGAGCGGAGAAGGCGCGGCAAGGGCGTATGCGCCCAGGGGCGCGACGCGAAAGCTACGCACCATCGACGCCAAAACAATGCGGTCCAGGCCGGCGCCAATGACCACCAGAGTGCCCATCAATTGAAAGAGGTCGCCAAGGAGAGGCGTCTGGATCTCCGAACTCGGGTCCATCAGATTGACCAGCGAAAAGCTGAGCTGCAGGCCCGCGATCTGTCCGGCGAAGAGCAGCATCTCGTTCACCAGGGTCAGGGAAAGCCCATAGACCAGACCCACGGCCAGCTCGCCCAGCAGGGCGGAAAAGGTGAGCTCGGCCCGCGTGTTCGGCAGCGCGGCCACTACTGGAGCCAGCAGAAACGCTGTCGTCCCCACAAACACGGCCTTGGCGCGCATGGGCAGCGCAGTCGAGGAAAAGAACGGCGCGAAGGCCACCATGCCGCTCACCCGCACCAGGGCCAGCGTCATCGCGCTCAAAAAGGTGGTCCAGTCGCCCGGCATACTCCGCCTTCAGCTTTCCGCTTTCAGCTATCAGCTATCGGCCCTTGTCTTTCCTTCCTTGCGGCATCCTCTGGCGCACGTAATTCGCTCTTGATCTCCCGATGCCATCGCAGTAGCCAAAGCGGAAAGCGGAGGGCTCGAAGCTGAAAAAGCTGCCTTGCTCACCCCAGGTACCGCCGCAAATCCCCCAAAAGCAACCGCGTGTAGGCGGCCAGGCGCTCCAGAAACCAGGGCATTCCCGCCAGCATGATCAAAGCGATAAGCCCCAGCCGCGGCACCGAGGTGAGCGACTGCTCTTGCAGACTGGTGAGGGTCTGCATCAAGCTCAATACAAAGCTCAACGCCGCCGCGGCGATCAATAACGGCCCGGCCAGGATCATGGCTTCCTTCATCAGCTGTCGCAAAAGCTCGGCCACCATATCCGGGGTCATAGTCAAAAACTCCTCAATAATGAACTGGCCAGGAGATTCCAGCCGTCCACCATCACAAACAGCAGAATCTTCAACGGAGTCGAAATCACCACGGGCGGCAACTGGAACATGCCGATCGAGGTGGTGATCGCGGCCGTAACCATGTCGATCAGCAAAAAGGGGAGAAATAAGACGGCGCCGATCGCAAATCCCGCCTTCAGCTCCGAAAGCATATAGGCCGGGACCACCACCCGCATGGGCAGGTCATCGGGCGTATGGGGCCGGGGAATCTGTCCCGCCGCGGTAAACAGGGCCAAGTCCTTTTCACGCGCGTAGCGCAGCATGAAATGCTTTACCGGCTGCGCGCCCTTATTGATCGCCTCCACGCCCGTGATCTGGCCGGCGCGATAGGGCTCCACGGCCTGCTGATCGACCTGGTTGA
>JASHUH010000368.1 GCA_030040115.1 Acidobacteriaceae bacterium
AAGCTGCCGCTTCGCGAGGCGGCCATCCAGGTTTCCGAGATTCCCGGAAAGCCTGGCGCATACCGTGCTGTCGCGTTTTTGAAGCCGCATTTCCAACTGGACGAGCTTTCCGTATCGCTGCGTCTGGTGGCCGATCTGCCTGCATCGGCGCGGAAATAACGGGACCACTATCTGGCCGGCTCAAGCTATCACGGCAGAGCGGGGGAGAGCTTTCGCCGTTGAAAGGAGATACGAATGGCAGTCGATTATTTTCTCAAATTGGATGGGATTCAGGGGGAATCCCAGGACGAAAAACACAAGAATGAAATCCAGGTGCTGAGTTGGAGTTGGGGCGCCGCCAATGTTTCATCGGTGTCAGGCACGGGCGGATCGGGTGCGGGCAAAGTGGATATGTCCGACGTCTCCATGATGCTCAACTTCGACAAGTCGACGCCCAAGTTCTTCAAGTCGGTTTGCGCGGGGACGCACATTGCGAGCGGGACGCTCTCGGCGATCAAGGCAGGCGGCAATGGCAAGCCGTACTTGAAAGTGGATTTCAAGGAGATTTTTGTCACCGGACTGCAGATGTCCGCCGCGGGTGAAGTTCCGGCGGTGAGCCTCTCGTTTACGTACGACGAAATCAAGATCGATTACTCGGCTCAGGACGAGAAGGGCAACCTGGCGAGCGTCGGACCGGTGACCATGAACACCAAACAGAACAAGCTTTCCTAAGGCGGCCGCGGATGGACGCGCTTTCACTTTACCGGGCGGGAAAGCTGCGGGAGGCGATCGACGCGCTTGGTGACGAGCTGAGGAAACAGCCGCTCGACACCAAGCGCCGCACCTTTCTCTTCGAGTTGCTGTGCTTCGCGGGGGAGTTCGATCGTGCTGAAAAGCACCTCGACATCCTCTCCGACGCCAGCTCGGAAGCTTCCGCGGGAGCGCTGCTTTACCGCGCCGCGTTGCACGCGGAGCGCGAGCGGCAAGATATGTTCGCCCGGGACGCATTGCCAGCCGGCAGCGCTCGTCCTTCGCCGTCGGGAGAACTGAATGGGGAAGAATTCAGCGGACTCAGCGACGCCGATCCGCGCATCGGCGCGCATCTAGAAACTTTTATCGCCGGCAGCTATACATGGATTCCCTTTGCCTATATTGAATCGATCGAGACCCAGCCGCCGAAGCGGCTGCGGGACCTGCTCTGGCTGCCGGCTGTTTTGCGCACCACCGCCGATTTCCGCCTGCAAGACATTGGCGAAGTCTTGCTTCCCGTGATCGCGCCGCTCTCCTGGACGCACCCGGATGACGCGGTGCGCCTGGGCCACGTCACGGAATGGCAAGAAGACGAGCAACACGGACCAGTCCCCTACGGCCAGAAGCTACTGCTTTGCGGTGAGCAGGAAGAGCCGATCCTGGAGTTGCGGAAACTCGCCTTCCATCACGCCGGAGAGAGGGCTGAAAGTGCCACTGCGCGATGATCTGCTCAATCCGATTGCGGGCGAGAATCCTTCCGGCGTAAGCCTCCGCTACGAGCGCGTCTACGATCAGATCAAGGAAGCGCGCACCGAGGGCGAGGAGTCGATTCTGGGCACGCTCTCTACCCCCAAGCGCGCCGATTATCCGCTGGTGATCAAGCTTGCCGGCGAAGCCCTGGCCACTAAAAGCAAGGATCTGCAGTTGGCGGCTTGGCTCGCCGAAGCGCTCTTGAAAAAGGAGGGCATCGGACGTCTTCAGCCCTGTCTTCAGCTTTTTCAGGATCTGCAGGAGCAGTTCTGGGACACGCTGTATCCCGTGATCGAGGACGGCGACGTAGGCATGCGCGCCGTTCCCATCGAGTGGGCGGCCAACCGCATGGGGGCTATCCTTTACGAAGCCTCCATCACCCGCGACGGCCTCAATTATTACCAGTACAAGGACTCCCGCGCAGTGGGCTATGAGGCGGACGCGGAGTCGAGCGACGCCAAACGCGAAGCCCGCGAGCGGGCGATCGCCGACGGCAAAATCACCGGTGAGGATTTCGACAAGTCGTTCGCCGCGACTCCGAAATCCTGGTATGTCCAGATGGACGAATCCTTGCGCTCATCCACGGATCTCCTGGGCGAAATGGAAGTATTTTGCGAAGAAAAATACGGCGACGATCGTCCGGGATTCGGGAAGCTGCGCAGCGCTCTCGAGGAAGTGGGGAATGCGGTTGGCATTCTCCTGAACGAGAAGCGCAAGCTGGAGCCGGACGAGCCGACGGAAGAAGGGGAAGCGGAACCGGGGGTGGAAGCCGAAGCCGAGGAAGCCACGGCCGAAGCGGAGACCAGCGCTGCGCCGCAGCCAGTGGCGAGAGCCAGGGCTTCCAAATCGATGGCGGCGGAGCCGGTCGATCGCGAAGATGCGATGGCGCGGGTGCAGGCCTGCGCGAAATTTCTCCAAACAGACAATCCGTCGAGTCCAGTTGCGTATCTTCTGCAAACTGCGTTGCGGCTGGGGGAAATGCGGGAGCAGGGGAGTTGGCCGGCATGGGATTTTCTGATTCCTCCGGCAACGGAGAAGCGGCAAAACTTGAAGCGGCTGGCCGCGGAAGAAAACTGGACGGAACTGTTGAGCGCGGCCATTGCCGTTGCCGGCGAACCCTGCGGGCGAGCCTGGCTCGATGTGCACCGCTACGTTTGGAAAGCGAGCACCGAAGCCGGCTCCGGGGCTATCGCCACGAGCGTGGTGTCCATAGTGCAGGCGCTGCTGAAAGATGTGCCCGAGGTTCCAACCTGGACACTGAGCGACGATACGCCCACCGCCAACCCGGAGACGCAACGCTGGCTCGAAGAGACCGTGATTGCCAAACCGCCGGAACCGCAGGCTGCGGAGCCCGAACCCGAGCCGATGGCGTATATTCCCACGCCAACGCCGGAGCGCGAAGCCGGCGAAGAGGCTGCGCCCGACGTGTACGAAGAGGCGCGCGATTTGGCGGCGCGCGGCCGATTGGCGCAGGCCGTTCAGTTGCTGATGCGCGAGGCCGCGCAACAGCCCAGTGGACGGGCGCGCTTTCTGCGCAGGCTGCAGATAGCGCAGCTGTGCGTGAGTGCGGGGCAGGGGAAAGTGGCGCTTCCGGTGTTGGAGGAGCTGGTGAAAGAGATCGACCAGCGACAGCTCGAAGCGTGGGAGGCCAGCGATATGATTGCGCCTCCGCTGGCGCTGCTGTTGCGCTGCCTGGACGCAAGCGAAAACGGAGCCAATGTTCGCGATGCGGTCTTCGCCCGCTTGTGCCGCATCGATCCCACGGCGGCGATGGAAGTTTCCCGGTAAGAACGGCAAGTTTGACCGGTTAGTTGAAAGGAGGGGGACGGGTTGGCGCGCGCAACCACTGAGACGCTGGTGACGCAGTCGGTTCTCGATCGTCTGATGGCGGTCGAAGAATGGCCGTCGACGCGATCGCAGTCGGTGCGTTTTTTTCGCGAGGCTCTGAAGCGGGACGTGGAATGGCTGCTGAACACGCGTCAGCCGCTGCTTGAGCAGCTCGCCGAATTTCCGGCGGCAAAAGATACGGTGATCAATTTCGGCCTGCCGGACATCAGTTCGTTGAGTTTGAGTTCGGCCGCGGATCAGTACGCCTTGCGCATGGCGATTGCCGGCTGCTTGCGCCTCTATGAGCCGCGGCTGACCGATGTGCACGTGACGCTGGAAGGCTCGGACTTGATGGATCGGCGGCTGCGCTTCCACATAGAGGGCAATTTGCGGCTCGATCCCGCGCCCGAGGAAATTTCATTCGACACCGTGCTCGAGCTTTCGAGCGGCGAATACAAGGTCAAGTGAGCCATGCGCGAAGAACTGCTCGAGTATTACGAACGCGAACTCGCTTACCTTCGCCAGTTGGGAGGCAAGTTCGCAGAGAAGTATCCGCGCGTAGCCAGCCGTCTTTTGCTGGAGTCCGATCGTTGCGACGACCCGCACGTGGAGCGCCTGCTGGAGGCTTTTGCTTTCCTGGCGGCGCGTGTGCATCTGCGCATCGACGACGATTTTCCAGAAGTGACGTCGGCTTTGTTAGGCATAGTTGCGCCCCATTATCTGCGGCCCATTCCGGCGATGACCATCGTGGAATGCCAGGTGGATCCGGAGCAAGGCAAGCAGACCGCGGGCCAAATCATGCCCGCCGGAACCCAGATCGCCACCAAGCGCCTAGTGGACGGGCAGCCCTGCCGTTTTCGCACTGCTTATCCGGTGGAGCTGTGGCCGTTCACGGTGAGTCAGTGCGAATGGCGGCAGCCGGAGCGGCTTTCCGAGCCGGTGCGCGTACCCGGCGCGGTGGGGGTGTTGCGGGTCAGGCTGGAGTGCGCGCGCGACGTGGATTTCAAACAGCTCAACCCTGCAAAGCTGGTCTTTCACCTGGCCGGGGAGTCGAACGTTGTCCACACGCTGTATGAACTGCTTTGCCGGAACTGCATCGCCATGCTTGTCCGCGCTCCAAACCAGCGTGAGGGCAAGACAATGGCGCTCCCGCTGACGAAGCTGCGGGCTATGGGATTCGAGGAGAACGAATCAGTGCTGCCGTATCCCAAGCGGTCGTTCGATGGTTACCGGCTGCTGCAGGAGTACTTCACGTTCTCAGAAAAATACCTGTTTTTCGAAGTGGGCGGGCTCGAAGCGTTGGCGCAAGCCGGCTGCGGGGCGCAGGCGGAGATCCTTTTTTGCTTCTCCCGATTCGAACACCCGGAGCGCAATCAGGACCTGGAAGTCGGAGTCTCGACGCGCACCGTGCGCCTGGGGTGTACTCCAGTGGTTAACCTCTATTCTCAGGTAGCCGAACCGATCCTGGTGACGCAGACCAAGCACGAATACCAAGTGATTGCCAACGTGCGCCGCCAGGACACAACAGAGATTCAGTCCATCGACGAAGTGCTGGCTTCGAACAGCGAGCGCCGGGACAGCTTGCCCATCGAGCCGCTGTACGCCTATCGATACCAGGCGCGGAAGAGCAGCAATCGGGTGTATTGGCACGCGGTGCGGCGCAGAAACGAAGTGGGCGAGCGCGAGCCCTCGACCATGCATCTCTCGTTGGTCGATATCGATGGAGCTTTGACCGAGCCCAACGCGGAAGTGCTGACAGTGCGCTGCTCCTGCACGGATTTCGATTTGCCCTCGCGCCTCCCTTTCGGATTGGAGGATGGCGATTTCGCGGCCGAGGATTATCCCTCGATCCGGCAGATTACGGCGCTGCGGCGGCCTTCGCCGAGTTACGATCCACCTCGCGCCAAAGGGCAGCTGTGGCGGCTGGTTTCGCAACTTTCGCTCAATTATCTGTCGCTGGTGGAAGAGGGTGTCTCCGCATTCCGGGAGATTTTGCGCCTGCACAATTTCACCGATTCGTCATACCTGGAGAACCAGATCGGCGGCATCACGCGGATTGACTCGATGCCGCACTTCGCGATCATGAAGTCGGTCTACGGCGACTTGCCGGCGCGGGGAACGCGTGTGGAAATCGAGTTCGACGAGCGCCAGTTTGTGGGCGGCAGCGCCTATCTTTTCGCCAATGTCCTGGACCGGTTCCTGGGCTGCTACACCTCGATCAACAGTTTTTGCCAACTGGCGGCGCGCACGGTGCAAAGAAAGGAAATGCTGGGGGAATGGCAACCGAAAGCGGGATACAAGCCGCTCATCTGAGATTTGAGCCGCTGCGCGAGCTGCTGGACCAGGAGCCGTGGAGTGTCCATTTCTTCCAGGCGGTGCGTCTGCTGGGGCGCTTGTATCCGGAACGCAATCCGGTGGGATTGTTCGTGACGCCATCGAGCGAGGTGGTGCGCTTTTCGTCGGTTCCGAGCCTTTCTTTTCCGGCCAGCGAGATTCAGGAGCTCAAGATTCGCGGCGATAGCCAACCGGTGATGTCGGTCAACTTCATGGGACTGTCCGCCTCGGTGGGAGCGCTGCCGCACGTTTACACGGAGTTTCTGCTGGAGCGTGCGCGCGCCAAAGACCGCGGCCCCGGTGATTTCTTGGACATTTTCAATCACCGCATCATCTCGCTTTTTTACCGGGGCTGGCAAAAGCACCATTTCTTCATTGCCTACGAGCGCACCGGCGCGGGCGACGACCTGATCAGCGCAAGATTGCTCGATCTGATCGGACTGGGCACCGACTCGCTGCTCCACCGCATGGAGATTGACGACGAGGCCTGCTTGTATTATTCGGGCCTGCTTTCGCAGCGACGCCCAACCGCGCAGGGACTGAAGCAATTGATCGAAGACTATTTTGAAGTTCCCGTCAGCGTGGAGCAGTTTACCGGCCGATGGAGACGGCTGCCGCCGGAAAATTTGACCTTTCTGCGCGGGGGCGATTCCTTTTGCGAGCGGCTGGGCATGGGCACGATGGTGGGAGACGAGGCGTTCGATCAGCATGGCGCGGTCACCCTTCGGCTGGGGCCTTTAACTTTTGCGCGTTACCGGGAATTTTTGCCCGGCGCGCCGGCCAGCGTGCAATTGCGGGCATGGCTTCGGCTGTACACGAATCGGGAGTTCGATTTCGTCATCCGGCTGGTTCTCCGGCGCAAGGAAGCGCCGGGCATGAAGCTGGGCGACGAGGGATTGGGAGCATCGCGGCTGGGACTGGTGAGTTGGATTCGAAACCGGCCACTCAACCGGGATCCCGATGAGGCAACCTACTGGTTGTCGTGAACGCAACCGCTTTTTTCCTGGGGAGGAGAAAAATGAGCCTGAATCTGAAGTCATTGATCGGCAAGGTGGATGACGCCACCCGCGGCGCGCTGGAAGCCGCGGCGGGCCTGTGCGTTTCCCGCACCCACTACGATATCGAGATCGAGCATTATCTCCTCAAGGCCATTGACAGCTCGGATAACGATATTGCGTTTATTCTTCGGCAGTACGGCGTGGATCGCTCGCGCCTGACCATGGAGATGCAGCGCAGCCTGGACCGGCTGAAAACCGGCAACGCCCGCAGCCCCGCCTTTAGCCCGTTGCTGGTGAAAATGCTCACCGAGGCATGGACGGTGGCCACCATCGAATATGACGTGGCGCAGATTCGCACCGGCTTCACGTTGTTGGCGCTGCTCACGAATGACGAGCTTTCGCGCCTGATTCACGGCGTCAGCAAGGAACTGCAATTGATTCCGACGGAAGCTTTGCGCAAGGACTTTTTCGCAGTGACGGAGAAGTCGCGTGAGGCGACGGTGACGGCTCCGGTGGGCGCGCCGGGCGCGGAGCCGGGGGCGGCGCGAGCGGCGGGATCGGGCAAAACGCCGCATCTCGATCAGTACACGGTGAACATGACGGCGAACGCCAAGGCGGGTAAGATCGACCCGGTGCTGGGCCGCGACCAGGAGATTCGCCAAGTGGTCGATATTCTCATGCGCCGGCGGCAGAACAATCCCATCATGACCGGCGAGGCCGGCGTGGGCAAGACCGCGGTTGTGGAGGGCTTCGCGCTGCGGCTGGCCAGCGGAGACGTGCCTCCGCCTTTGCGCAAGGTCCAGTTGCACAGCCTCGATTTGGCGTTGCTGCAGGCCGGGGCCGGCGTCAAAGGCGAGTTTGAGAACCGGCTCAAGGGCCTTATCGAAGAGGTGAAAGCGTCGCCGCATCCCATCATCCTGTTCATTGACGAAGCGCACACCATGATCGGCGCGGGCGGGCAAGCGGGCCAGAACGACGCCGCCAATCTGCTCAAGCCGGCGCTGGCGCGCGGGGAACTACGAACCATTGCGGCCACCACCTGGTCGGAGTACAAGAAATACTTTGAAAAAGACGCGGCGCTGGCGCGGCGGTTCCAGGTGGTCAAAGTGGAAGAGCCCAGCGAGCTGCAGTGCGACGCCATGATGCGCGGCATTGTTCCGGCGCTGGAGAAGCACCATGATTTGCGCATTCTGCATGAGGCGGTGACGGGGACCGTGCGGCTTTCGCATCGCTACCTGGCCGGACGGCAGTTGCCCGACAAGGCGGTGAGCGTGCTCGACACCGCATGCGCGCGGCTTTCGCTGGGCCAGAACACGATTCCTCCGCCGATCGAAGACGCCACGCGGCGCATCGACGACTTGAAGGTGCAGAAGCAGATTCTGGAGCGCGAAACCACGGTGGGCGAAGAACACTCGGAACGGCTGGCCGCGATCGAGGAACAGCTTGCCGCGGAAGAGGCTTCGCTGGCGAAGCTCAAGACGCAATGGGAGCAGGAGCTCGAACTGGTGCGCGAGATTCGCGCCATGCGCAGCGCATTGGAGTCGGGCGCCGAAGCGGTCAAGGCGGAAGGCAACGGGGCGCCGGTGGAGAAACCGTCGCTCGAAGCTCTGCGCGCGCTCGAGGAGCGGCTCACAGCGGTGCAGGGCGAGAACCCGCTCATCCATGTCTGCGTGGATGAACGGATCGTGGGCGAAGTGATCTCGGCGTGGACGGGCATTCCCCTGGGCAAAATGGTCAAGGACGAGATTGCCGCGGTGCTCGATCTGGACGGGCATCTGCGCAAACGCGTGATCGGTCAGGATCACGCACTGGCCGCCATCGCACAGCGCATCATCACTTCGCGGGCGCGCCTCGACGATCCCGGGAAACCGGTGGGCGTGTTCATGCTGGTGGGTCCGAGCGGGGTGGGAAAGACCGAGACGGCGCTGGCCATCGCCGACTTGCTCTACGGGGGCGAGCGCAATCTGATCACCATCAACATGTCGGAGTTTCAGGAAGCGCACACGGTTTCAACCTTGAAGGGCTCGCCTCCGGGATATGTGGGTTACGGCGAGGGCGGCGTGCTCACCGAGGCGGTGCGCCGGCGGCCCTATTCCGTGGTGCTGCTGGATGAAGTCGAAAAGGCGCACAACGACGTGCTCGAGCTTTTCTACCAGGTTTTCGATAAAGGCAATCTCGAAGACGGCGAGGGGCGCTCCATCGATTTCAAGAACTGCATTATCATTCTCACCAGCAACGCGGGCACCGAAACCCTGATGAAGCTGACAGCGGACAAGGAAACCATGCCCGGCCCCGAGGGCCTGGTGCTGGCCATGAAGCCGGAGCTGAACAAGATCTTCAAGCCGGCGTTCCTGGGCCGCATGGTGATCATTCCGTACTTCCCGGTGCGCGACGAAGCGCTCAAGCAAATCGTTCAGCTCAAGCTGGGCAAGATTCAGCGGCGCATCAACGAGAGCCACAAGATCACCATGACCTGCGACGACGCGGTCATCGAGGAAGTGGCCAAGCGGTGCACGGAGGTGGAGAGCGGCGCGCGCAACGTCGACAACATCCTGACCAACACCATGCTTCCGGAGATTTCGCGCGAGGTGCTGTCGCGCATGGCCGAGGAAGCTCCTTTAGAGCGGGTGCAGGTGGGAGTGGGAGAAGACGGGCGATTCATTTATACGTGGTCGAGCCCGGCGGAGGCCGCGACGGCGGCGCAACCCAGCGCCGAACCGGCTTCGGCGCCGGCGGAATCCCCGGTGGCGTAGCAAAGCCGCCGGGGATTCCGGACGCGCGAGGACACAATCAGGACGATAGGCACGACGACATGGGCGCTTTTGCACTGACCAATCGACTGCTCTCCTTCACCAGCCCGCTGGGCGCAAACGTCCTGCTGCCGGAGCGTTTGGCGGGCGCGGAAGGCGTGTCGGAGCTGTTTCACTTCGAAGTTGACCTTCTCGCCCAAACCACCACCACCGTAGACCCCAAGAAAATCGTGGGCCAGAAAGTCACCGTGGGCATTCTGGCCACCGACAGCGGCACGCAGCGCTACATCAACGGCATCGTGGCCGGCTTCGAAATGGCGGGCGGCGACCCGGAGTTCTTGATGTATCGGGCGATCATTGTTCCCAACTTGTGGCTGCTGACGCAAAGCCGCAACACCCGTGTCTTTCAGAACCAGACGGTTGTCGATGTGGTTAAAGCCGTGGTCAGCGCCTACGGGATTAGCCCTTCAATTCAAACCTCGGCAACCTACACGCCGATGGAGTACTGCACGCAATACCGGGAGTCGGATTTCGATTTTATCTCCCGGCTCATGGAGCAGCAGGGCATCTTTTACTATTTCAAGCACACGCAGAACGACCACACCTTCACCATAGCGGACACATCGAACTCGCTGAGCGCCTGTGATGTTCAGAACACGTTCCGGTATGTGCCCGAAACCACGAACAGGTCGGGGTTTTACGATTTCGTGATCCGCGATTTCCGGTCGCGGTCGTCGCTCGTGCCGGGTAAGCACACGGCCTGGGATTATAGCTTTATCCAGTACAAGGCGCTGCCAAGCCCGATAGCGAATGCGCCCACCAAAGGTCCGCTGGGATCGAACTCCAGGGAAATGTACGACTATGCCGACAGCGGGGCCGCTTACCTGAAGAAAGTGGATTCGGATTCGAAGATCGGCGATTTGACCACCTTCTTGAATACTGTGCGCCGCGACAGCAGCGACGCTGGAACGCTGATCGTAGAGGGAGAATCGAACGCGGTTTGCATGCAGACCGGCTACATGTTCACGCTCCAGAAACATCCGCAGGCGGAACTCAACACGAAGTACCTGTTGCTCCATATCGAACACAATGTGCAGCAGTTGCCCCCGTACCGGACGCGCACGCAGGCCCCTCCACAACCCTATGAAAACAGCTTTATCGCCATTCCCACGTCGATTGTCTATCGTCCACCGATGAAGACCCGGAAACCCGTGGTGCACGGCATGCACACCGGCAAGGTGGTTGTGCCCTCGGGCGAAGATTCGTACATGGACAAGTATGGCCGGGTGTGCGTGCAGTTCTGGTGGGACCGCGACCGCAAGGCCAATACACCGGATAACACGCTGCTACGCGTGGCGCAATCCTGGGCGGGCAAAGGATGGGGAACGTATTATTGGCCGCGCGTGGGCGATGAGGTGTTGATCGATTTCATGGAAGGCGATCCGGATCAGCCCATTGTGGTTGGTTCTGTGTACAACGGCACGAATATGCCCAAGTACGATCCGGCCGGCCAGTACACGCTGTCCGGAATCCTTACCCGCAGCTCAAAAAACGGAGGCGCGGCCAACGCCAACGAACTCCGCTTTGAAGACCTGCAAGGCAAGGAACAGGTGTTCATGAACGCGGAGCGCGATTACGATCTGCACGTGGAGCACGACTGGCATACGCTGGTCGGCAACGAGCAGCACACCAAGATTACGTTGAACCAGTTCGAAGAAGTGGACGGGGATTCGCATCTGCTGGTGAAAGGCAAACAGCTTCACGAAGTGGATGGCGAAGCCGATTTGAACGTGAAGGGCAACCAGATTGTCCAGGTGGGCGGCGATCGCAGCCACGCCGTCACCGGCAACATCAAAGAGAGCGTGGGACAGAGCTACGGGATGACGGTGAGCCAAAACCTGGTGCAGCAGATCGGTTCGAATCATTCTCTCCAGGCAGGCCAGAACCAGGATGTCCAAGCCGGTCAGAACTGCAACGTCACGGCAGGGCAAACCATCAATTTGATGGGCGGAATGAGCGTCAACATCACCGGTGGATCGACGGGAGTGAGCATTGTGGGGCCGGGCGGATTCATTTCCATCACCGACGCCGGCATCGCGATTATGGGCACGATGGTGATGATCAACAGCGGCGGCGGCCCCACGCCGGCCAATCCTGCTCAGCCGCAGACGCCGTCGTCGCCGGGCAACCCGACTGCGCCCACGGCGCCGACCTTCCCCGGCGATGACCCGCCGTCGACGCCGAAGAGCTGAGAGGTTTTTGCCGGGCGCCGGGCGAACGCGGAATTCCGGCCCATGCAGGGTTCGAGAAATGCGAAAATCCGGCATGGCAATCCGGGAAAGCATAAGGAGAAAGACCAAGCATGGGAATGCCGGCGTGCACGATCACCAGTCAGACCGCCCACGGCGGTATTGTCACCGTGGGCTTTCCCACCGTGCTGATTGGGTTTTTACCCGCGTCGCGGATTGGCGATCTGCACGTCTGTCCTATGGTGACCGGCATTGTTCCCCATGTAGGCGGACCGTTCATTTTGGGCTCAACGACGGTCATCGTCGGCGAGATGCCGCAATCGCGAGTGACGGATCAGTTGACGTGCGTGGGCCCTCCCGATGTGGCGGTCATGGGCTGCGAGACGGTGCTGGTGGGTATGGCCGGAGGCGGGGGCGCGGCCGGCGCCGTGGTCGGCATTCAGGCCATGGGCGCGTCGGTCCCCGCCCAACCGCCCGCCAGCACGACGAATCCTCAAGCGACCTCGGAAGTGCAGCAGGATGGCACCGTTAAGACATCGGCGCCCCCTGGCGCACCGTTGCCTCCCATTTCTCTTCAGTCGCCAGGCTTCCCCAATCTACCGGCGAAGGAAACGCCAAAATTCAACACAGCGCAGCCTGTAAACGTGCCGCCCGGCACGACCCTTTACCGGGTACTGGGAAATCCGGGCGGCGCCGTCGGCTCCTATTGGACGGCTAATCCTCCCACGTCGGAAGCACAATGGCGCGGGGACAACGCAGTTGGCGGGTGGAACGCGGGGCTATTGATGGCGGTCGCGCAGGTTCCAGCCGAGGGCCTTAAAGCATGGATGGGCGCGGCATCGCCGATGGATGGCCAGAGTGGCGGCGGCACGCAATTCTGGACGCCGCGCGGAGCGTGTATCCCGAGCCAACTGGCGCCCGCGCCCTGGGCGACGCCTGCACAATTAAGCCAATTGGCCGCCCAACAATCGGCGCAAGCCGCGCAGGCGCTGGCCAACGCTGCGCAGCAGGCGGCCCAACAAGCCAAGCAACAGGCGGAATCGGCGGCGAAACTGGCGCAGCAAGGGGCGACGCAAGCCGCGCAACAAGCGGCGCAGCAGGCGGAAAAGGCGGCGGCCCAGGCGCAACAGGCTGCCCAGCACGCAGAAAAGCAAGCACAGCAGGCGGCGCAGCAGAGCCAGCAAGCGGCTCAGCAGGCCGAGCAACAGGCGCAAAACGCCACCGGCCAGGGCAAAGCCGCCGCGCAGCAGGCCGCCGCCCAAGCACAGCAGGCGGCGAAGCAAGTCCAGCAGCAGACGAAGCAAGCCACGCAGCAAGCTCAACAATCCGCTCAGCAAGCCCAACAATCCGCTCAGCAAGCCCAGCAATCCGCTCAGCAAGCCCAGCAATCCGCTCAGCAAGCCCAGCAATCCGTCCAGCAAGCGCAGCAGGCCGCGCAACCGGGTGCGCCGAAAAGCCTATGACTTCTCAGCCCACCGCCGCCGTTCCCGATTATTACGCCAAGCGTTTCGCAACGACTTTTGTGGAGTTTGTCACGAAAGTGCGCGCGGCGGTGGAAGCGGGTGCTCTCAACCCGGCTTATTCCTCGACTCCGGCTTTTCTGATGTGGCAAACCGAGGCTCTGCCGCGGCTCGAACAGGAGCTGGCCGAGATCCAGAATGCATATACCCGTTTTCAAGGCGGCGAGACCGGCCCCCTCGCGCAACTGGCCAGGATTCAGCTCGGCTTAGCCGGGCACCTGGACGGGTTTCCGCTCGACTTTGCCGGTGCGGAGCACGCCGCGGAACTCGACCATCTTGAGACGGCGGTGGTGATGGCCGCCTATCAGCTTTGCGCGGCTGCTGGAGTTAGATGAAGTGATTCAACCATTGCCGGAGCTTCGGCATCCCC
>JASHUH010000369.1 GCA_030040115.1 Acidobacteriaceae bacterium
AGCCCAGCCGCCTTGCCGTCATCAACAGAGGCCGGCCTAGAAAATCCCTCGGCGGAGGATCCCGCGCGAAGCGTCGGCCCCGATCGAGCCGATTCGATGGCTGGCAACGAAACCGCCGCGCGCGCGCAAATGACTGTTTCAGGCGGTCGCGCACAGATTGGAAGCACGCAACCGGTTGCCGAGCTTTCGGCAGATTCGGGCAAGGGCATTAAGCGGAAGGCGGATGCCGAAGGTCAAGCTTCCGCGCGGATCGCGGCCCATGAGGTCACGGCTCCCGGCCTGAACGCCACCGAGGTGGTTGCGAGCCTCGCTGCGATTCCGGGAACGCTGCAAGCGCTTCCAGCGCGATCGTCGCTCGCGGCCGATGGTTCTACGGAAAGTCTCCTGAAGGGTCCATCTCTGGAATCGGACGGCGCATTGGTCGGCAGTCGCGCAGGCGTGCGCCTGGGGATAGAGCAGGGGACAGGGAGCTCGGGGGCGCAACTGCCCAACGGCGCCGCCGCTGCAGCACTGGCGCCGGTGGCCTCGAGCTCGATGAGCAATGAGGCCCGAGCGGCTTCCGGCGAAGGCCTGGCAGCGCACGAAGGCGCTTCTGCAAGCTACGAGATGCACGAGATCGGCTTCCAGGAAGCGGCCTCCGCGCCTGCGCACGTTACCGGCAACGATGCGGCGTCGGCGGGCGAGCAGAATCGAAACCGATGGTCGTTTCAATCGGAAAGCAATTTGGCGGCAGGCGCCGATGGTTCCCTCGCCGGCGGCCAACCTGATTGCGGAACTCAAGCAACCGACGCCGGCTCCCTTGCGGCGGCGGAGATCGTGGGCGGGGGAAAAATCCAACCGGCTCTCGAATCGCAGGCCCCCGGACAAGTTGTTCGAAGGGCCGCTCGCACATCGGGTGCGGCGGAAGCGGCGCAACCCGGAATGCATTCTCCTTCTCTGCAATCTGCAGGCTGGGGAGAAGCCGATGGCGCCGGGGCAGTCGGCGCCGTCCTGGCGCATGATTTGGGCGGCGGGCGCGGCGCACCGGACCTCCTCCGCGAAAGCGCCTCCGCTTCTGCCGATGGCGCGGCGACCGGCGCGCGGGAAACTTTTGCGGCGCTGGACGCGGGTGGGGGGCCGGGGACGATGAACTGGGTGCATGCCGGGCCGCAGCGGGCGGAGGCGGGCTTCCAGGACCCGGCGCTGGGCTGGGTAGGCGTGCGCGCCGATTGGAGCAGAGGAGCGGTGCACGCGGCGGTTCTGGCGGAATCTTCAGAGGCGGCGCAGGCTTTGGGCGGACACATGGCGGGATTGAACTCCTATTTGACCGAACATCACGCCGGGGTGGCGTTATTGACGATGGCTTCGCCCGACACCGGATCAGCGAACTGGGGCGGTAGCCCAGGCGCCATGCAGCAGGGCTCGGGTGGTCACGCAGCGCAGAACGGCGCGTTCGAGCCGCGGACGAATGGGTCGTCCTCGCCAGCATCGGCAGCCCGGGGAGCTCCGGCGCCGAGCAGTGGGTTGGAAGCGCCAGAACCGGAACTGGGACAGGCCAGGCACATCTCGGTCATGGCGTGACTTGTTCGACGAGGAAAACACGGGGCAATCAGCGTGAATTGTTAGACGAGCAAAAGACAGGGCAATCGAGGAGAAGACAATGGCGGCAGCGGCGGCACTCTTCAACCAGCACACGGCGGCAGGGCAGGCGTCAGTGGGGAAGGTCGCAACGCCCATGGACGGCACGACCTCGGGAACCAGCAGCTCAAGTGACTCGAGCAGCGACTCGGCGACCATTTCGGCCAACGACTTTCTTACCTTGCTCGTGACCGAGATGCAGAACCAGGATCCAACGGCGGACACCGACCCCAATGAATACATCGACCAGCTTGTCCAGGTAAACAGCCTGGAACAACTGATTGACATTAATCAAACGCTGACGAACGCGCTGGGGACGTCTTCGAGCACCAGCGACAGCGCATCGAGCCAGGCCGTTGTAGCGGGGCCGAAGGCGGTGTCGGCCGCTGCGCCGACGCCGGCCACCGCGCACAAGACGAGCGCCTTGAACGCGGCGCCATCCACTCCCACCGCCGGTTCCGCTCTCCAGTCCTTGGCCGCGCGCCTGGCGCCCGGTAACCTGAGCACTCACACATCCAACCCGGCGGCGCAGCGTGTGGCTCATGCGCTCGACGGCCGTTCGCACAGGCAAACGTTCGACCTGCATTAGAGCTCATTTATGCGCGGCCGCACGGGCCCGCGCTCAACCCCTGGTCCCCCACAGCAAAGTCTTCGCCTGCGGGGTGGAAACCCGGGAGAACTTCGAGAGGAGAATTCCGATGGCAAGTTTTTCCATCCCGCTGACTGGGCTCAATGCCGATTCGACTGCATTGAACACCATCGCCAACGATCTGGCTAACATGAACACTACGGCCTTTAAGGCGCAAACCACCAACTTCGCCGATTTGTTTTATCAGGAAATCGGAACGACCGGCTCGGGCGACCCCATTCAGGTGGGCGCCGGGACGCAAGTGGCGAACACAGAAACCGACTTTTCCGTGGGGACGGCCAACACCACTGGCGTCTCCTCCGATGTGGCCTTACAGGGCAATGGCTTTTTTGTGGTCAGCGACGGGAACACGCAGTACCTGACGCGCGCCGGCGATTTTCAAACCGACGCCAACGGCAACCTGGTCACGTCGAACGGCTACAGTGTGATGGGTTATCCCGCCACCGACGGTGTAGTCAACACCAGCGCTCCCCTCACAGCCGTCAACATCCCTATGGACCAGGTGCAACCGCCGCAGGCCAGCACCACGATGAGCATGACGGCGACCCTTGACTCCGCTTCCACCACAGCGTATCCAGCAGAGGTGCAAGTGTATGATTCGCTGGGCGGGGCGCAGACTGTTACGGTGACCTACACGCCTCTCGGAAACAACGAGTGGAGCTACTCGGCATCGCTGCCGTCGTCGGCATATTCGTCCGGAACGGCTCCCGCGGCCATTACCGGAACCATGCAATTCGATAGCAATGGCAACTTGACCTCCATCACCCCGACGGGTGGCGCCACGGAGACCGTGGGCACAGCGGCCGGCGATGTCTCCTCGATTGATCTCAATCTCAGTCCCACCGCCGGCAATATGGCCGATGGAGCCGCGGGCCTCGACATCACGTGGGATCTACTCGGATCCGGCGGCACGCCTACGATCAGCCAGGTGGATACGGGCTCGGGCTCATCCCTCTCCGGAACCACGCAGAACGGCTACACGACCGGCGACTATCAAAGCTTTTCCATCGGCTCGGACGGGACCATCACCGTTTCGTACAGTAACGGCAACGATAATGTGGTCGTCGGCCAGCTCGCGCTGGGCACAGTGGCCAACCTCCAGGGCCTCCAGGAACTGGGTAACGGCGATTATGCGACCACCCTGGCCAGCGGCACGGCGAGCACCGGGACCTCGGGAACTGACGGCCTGGGCACGATGGAAGGCGGCGCATTGGAATCTTCCAACGTCAACATCTCGACGGAATTTTCCGACCTGATCGTCGCGCAGCGGGCCTTTGAAGCCAACGCAAAATCGGTGACCACGTTCGATACCGTGACCCAAGACGCCATCAACATGGTCCACTGAATCCTTCTCGGAACTCCTCGCTGGAAGGGAACGGTTGGGGTCCGTTCCCTTCATGGGCATCGTTCCGCGTCATCCTCACCCTCAGTGCGTAAAAAATTGATAATTTCCACAATCAATCCTTGCTAGAATTGCGCTGCCCCCGGTAATGCGACAAATCGTTGCCTTGGTTCTCCTTCTTGCGGCGGTGGTGTGCTCGCCGGCGTCTCTCCTGGCGGAGCAGTGGGTCCAAGTGCGCAGCAGTCACTTCACCGTGTTGAGCAATGCCGGCGAGAAGCAGGCGCGTCAGGTTGCAAATGAGTTTGAGCGCATGCGCGGGGCCGTCCAGGCGCTGTTTCCTACCGCGCCGGCCGATCCCGCAGAACCGGTGGTGGTGTTCGCGGTCAACAGCCGGGACGCTTTTGCCTCGCTGACGCCGGCGGGCTACTTAGGCCAAGGCAAGATGGAGCGGTCGGGCTTTTTTTGGAGGACACCCGAGAAAAATTACATTCTGGTGCGTCTGGATATGCGGGGCGAGCATCCCTATGCCGCCGCCTATCACGAGTACACCCACCTGGCCTTGCGCACCGGCGCGGCATGGATGCCGGTGTGGCTGAGCGAGGGATTGGCGGAATTCTTCGCCAACACTGAGTTTCGCGGCAACGTCGTCGTGCTGGGCCAAGCCAGCGTCTCCGATCTCCTCTATTTGCGGCAGACCCCCAAAATCCCTTTGCCGGCGCTGCTCAAGGTGGACCGGAGTTCGCCCTACTATGGCGACAACCAAAAAGGCGCGCTGTTTTACGCCGAATCGTGGGCCCTGGTGCACATGCTCCTGACCTGCGACCGGCAGCGGGGAAGCCACCGCCTAAGCGATTACCGGGCGCTGGTGGAGCGCCATGTGGATCCCGTGACCGCGGCGCAACAGGCCTTCGGTAATTTGAACGATCTGGCGATGGCGCTCGACAGCTATGTCGTGGGATTGGAGCAACAGCAGGAAACGGACGCGGCTTCGGCATCCATCGCCGACCCGCAACAGGTGGAGCAGGCGCTCCAAAACCGCCTGCGGCAGGGCGGAGGGATCGGATTCATTTTTGCCGGCGCTATCCCTCCGCCGGACGCCCAGGCGTACACGATCCGCGTGCTGACCGCAGCGGAAGCCGGCGCGGCGCGTGCCGAGGTGATGGCCGCCGGCGGCCGCGCAACGGAAGCACGCTCGCTTGCCGGCGCGGTGCTCGCCGAAAATCCCAACAACGTTCAGGCGCAGGAGACCATGGGGCTGCTCGCGCTCGCGGCCGGTCGCACCGAAGAGGCGCGCGCGTGGTGCCGCAACGCGGCCGCACTCGACCCCAACGACTATCTGGCGCGATATTTACTGGCCAGGTTCTCGATGGAGCAGGCGGAGGAATCGGAGCCGGCCGGGCCGCAGAATGCGAAAATGCATGCCGCCACGAATCAAGAGGCAAAGGCGATTGAAGCCGGTCTGGTGGCCGCGATCCGCCTGAATCCGAGCTTCGCGCCCGCTTACAACCGGCTCGCCGCGTTTTACGCCGAGCGTCGCGAGAATCTGGATGAGGCGCATATCCTGAATCTTGAAGCCATTCAGCTTGACCCCGGCAACCTGGAATACCGGCTCAACGCGGCCTACCTGATGATGGTGATGGACCGGGGCTCGGATGCGCTCGCAGTATTGCGCGATGCGCTCGATTTGGCCGAGACCCCCGAAGAGACGCATATGGTGCAGGGCTGGATTGACCGCATCGGAAAATTCGAGGCGAGCCGCAAGGGACCGGCAACCGATCCCAATAAGCCGGGCTTGGCTGCGAGTCTTGACGCGGAGGCGCCGGCTGCGCAGGTTCCGGCGGGTGCGCAAAGTCCGGCTGTCCCGACGCCGCATTAATGATTTCAAAAATGGAATTGGCCACACTTCCATTTGCGCACCGCACTCTCCGCAACTTTACGACCCTCGGCGGTTTCCCCTCGCGTCCTCCCGATGTTCGGCGAAATTGCGACACTCGCGCTTTTTCGAAGAGTTGGCGTCTGGGTGGCAGTTCGGAACAAATCTCACCTCTTGTCCAGGCCGATTCCCTCCATCGGTTCCCCATCGAAATTCGACAAAAAATTCTTCAGCTTTCCCGATTAGAGCGATTTGATATGATTCTGTCTGTCTGAAACGTATAGTTCCGCTCGTTTTTTTCAAAAAAATTCTCGATTTCCCAAAAGCATTTGGACGTTCTGGAGGTTTGTGCAATTGCACGCCTATTGGAATGAGATCGTTCGCATTTTCGCACCCCGCCGCTTGCCGGCGCTTTCCCGTCTTCTCTTGGCCTTGGGACTCGTTGCAGCTCTGGCGCCGATCCCGGCGGCTCTGGGCCAATCCGCGTCGAGTTTGAGTGGCTTGATGACTCCACTCCCCACAGAGATGAATTGGCGCTCGATGCTCGGCGCGTGGACAGCAGCTTGAGCGCAAATTGCACCTGGCGCGAGGTGGTCGAGGTGCTGGTGATTTGAGAGACCTGCTTTCCCAGGCCAAGCCAGCCCCGGCAGGGGGCGGGATGCGTCTAATGTGCAGGCGGTATTCTTTTTCTTGCCATGCGCGTGCGCGTGATCCCGTTCGGAGTATTGAAAGACCGGCTGAGCGCCGCCCCGGTGGAATTGCCGGCGGGGGCGACGGTGGCGGAACTCCTCGATTGCTTGAGCGCCAGCAACACTGACGGCGTCCGCGACAGCCTCCGCGGCATCGCCGTGGGAGTCAACGCGGAGTACGCCACGGCGGCGCACGTGCTGCAAGAGGGCGATGAAGTGGGTCTGCTGCCGCCGGTCTCGGGCGGTGCCGCGACCACCGCGAGCAGCTTTGATGTTGGCGAGGAACCCGCCGACAAGGTGGCTCTAACGCGCGAGCTCATCGATTCCGCGAAGTTCATCGCCGAAATCAAGCGTGGCGAAGACGGGGCCGTGGCGATTTTCGACGGCATCGTGCGCAACCACTCGCGCGGCCGGCGCACCCTCCACCTCGACTATGAAGCCTACGAGGAAATGGCTCTGGGGCAGATGCGACAACTCGCCGTCCAGGCGCGGCAGCGCTTCGGCATCCGCCAGGTAAGCCTGGTCCATCGGCTGGGGCGGCTCGAAATTGGCGAAACCAGCGTGTTGGTCGTGGTCGCGTCGGCCCATCGCGCTGCGGCTTTCGACGCCTGCCGCTGGCTTATCGATACGCTCAAGCGGACTGTGCCGATCTGGAAGAAGGAGACATTTGCCGATGGCGCGGTGTGGGCGCCGGGCGAGCCGTTTCCGGCCGATTTGGCCGTCAAACCCGCCGGAGACGAAACATGAGGCCTGATCTCCGCAGAATTTTAGGCGCCCCATCCCATTCGTGTATGTTCCGAGAGCGCTGGCGAGGGTCCTTGTGCTTGCTTGCCTTGCTCGTGGCCGCAACCGCGCTCTTCGCGCAGCAGGACTCCGGGACCACGTTGCACGTGAACGTAAAGCTGGTCAACGTCTTCGTCAACGTCACTGACCACAACGGCGCCATTGTTGGCGGTTTGACGAAAGACGATTTTGCTGTCTTCGAAGACGGCCGGCCGCAGTCCATCGCGCTTTTCGAGCGCGAATCGAATTTGCCTCTCAACCTCACCCTGGCCATCGACACCAGCCTCAGCGTTCGGAAAGATATGGCCGAAGAGCAGGGGGCGGCGCGGCGGTTTGCGCGCGCCCTGCTGCGCCCCGAAGATCAGATGAGTGTAATGGACTTCGCCACCACGGTCCGCACGCTTACCCCTTTCACCAACAAGCTCAGCGTCATCGATCACGGTTTGAGCGAGCTGCGCGGCGGCGAGGCCACGGCGGTCTACGACACTGTCTGCCTCGGCTCGCAGCAGTTGGGCAAAACGCAGGGCCGCAAGGTGCTGGTGATCGTCTCCGATGGCGACGACACCGTGCAGGAGGCGACCTACGCCCAAGCGCTGGAAGCGGCGCTGCGCAACGAAGTCATGGTCTATTCGCTTATCGACGTGCCCATTGAAGCCAGCGCCGGCCGCGACACCGGCGGCGAGCACGCCTTGATCACCTTGTCCGAACAAACCGGCGGCAAGCATTTTTATGTCAGCGCGGGCGGCCTCGACAAAGCCTTTGCCCAGGTAAGCGACGATTTGCGGACCCAATACCTGATCGGCTACTACCCGAAAGACCAGCTTCCGGGAACCGATTTCCACCGCATTGCGGTGACCATCCCGCGAGCCGCGCCGGGCGCCTTTAACATCCGCAATCGCACCGGCTACTACACTGACGATCCCGAGGCAGGGAACTGAGTTCGGTCCCCCGCCTGAACGCGTGCGCAAAACGCTAACGAAACGTGGGCGAGTACGATCACAGCGTTGTTCAATGGGCAATTGTGGACTGGTTCCGGCGCCACGACAAGGAATGGCAGACGCGTACGATTCAGGAACAGAGAACGCGTTTTAACTCAGGCAACGTCAGAATTCCGGACGTCCGCGTTTGGAACCGCAGCGTTCCCGTTCAGCCGATATTTACGCATCCGCAACTCATCGCTGTCGAGGTGCTCTCACCCGAAGACTGTCAATCGAGAGTTCAGGAAAAGATCGAAGATTATCGCCGTTTTCAGATCCCTCACATCTGGATTGTCGATCCGGTAAAGCGCTTCGGCTGGGATTGTTCGGATGGCAATTGGCTGCGCCGGAGTCGATTTGGAGTTTCCGGCTCTCCCGCCTATCTCGATCTCGAGCAGCTTTTCCGGGATTTGGATTCGGCTGAAGCCTGAGCTTTTGCCTCCGCCCTAAGCAAATCGCTATTTTGAATTCACAGCTCATTCCGGCGCCTTTGCATCTAAAATGAAATCATGATTCCGCCAGTGTCGACCCGCCGTCGCTCCAAGACCCCTCCGCCCGGCGAAACCGGGCAGGAAAGTCTTTATCTACGCTCGCTCAGCGATCGCCAGGTGATCGTGTCCATCAAGTTGCGCGACGGTGAGACCGTGCGCGGCTGGATCGAGTACTTCGACGACGCGATGCTGCGTTTGACCCGCGAGGGCCATCCCAATCTGTTTATCTATAAGCATCAGATCCGCTCCATCAGCGAGGTGGGCCGCCGGCACATAACGCGTTCCGCCCCAAACCCTCGAGGCGAGGGCGTTTCGTGACTGCCAACGATGCGTCGCCTGGCCTTCCTGCGCATCATTGCCCCGCCGCAGCGGAATCCTCCACCGCCTCCAATCTGGTCTGGGTTCCGAAAGCCGCGGAAATCGCTCGGGAAGCGGGCGCGCGGCTGCGCGAGTTCTTTGCGCAGGGCGTCGAGACTGAGTACAAGGGCGACGTAGACCTGATCACGGTGGCCGACCGCACTGTGGAAAAGCTCATTCGCAGCCGTTTGGGCGAGACATTTCCCGAGCACGGCGTTTACGGCGAAGAGGGCACGCGCGAGCGCCTCGAAGGTGAATTTCGCTGGTATGTGGACCCGCTGGACGGAACCACAAACTTCGCTCATGGATTTCCGCAGTTCTGCGTCTCGATGGGGCTGGAGCGGCGGTCTGCAGGTCTCCGTGCAGAAGAAGATGGAACCCTTGAGGCAGCGGTCATCTACGATCCCATGCGCCAGGAACTGTTCACCGCGGACCGCGGCCGTGGAGCGTGGCTGAATGGCAAGCCCATCTGGGTCTCGCGCACGCAAACGCTTTCTGAAGCGCTGCTGGCCACCGGCTTTCCCAGCCGCAAACGCCACGCCAGTCCGAATATCCATTTCTATCAGGAGTTCACGCTGCGCTCGCATGGCGTGCGGCGGGCGGGCTCGGCGGCGCTCGATCTCGCCTATGTCGCCTGCGGGCGCATGGACGCTTTTTGGGAATTCAATCTCAACCCCTGGGACATCGCCGCCGGCATCCTGCTCATCGAGGAATCCGGAGGGCGGGTCACGGATTTTTCGGGTGGTCGTTTTCGCCTCGAAGGCCGCGAGATTCTGGCCTCGAACGGCCTCATCCACGACGAGCTCCTCGGCTTGTTCAGCGACATGTTCGCCGGCCGCAACCTGGCCCCCATCCCCACGCCGCAGGAATTCGCGCGCCAGCGCGCCGGCATCCGGAAGGAAGAGAGTAAAGCCGGAAATAATTGAGCGGCGCCAGAAGCGAAAAATGGCTTCACGGGGATTGATCCAACCGCGGGGGGCCATGTGCTACTATCAGCGTCGAGAGGTAAATCCGCGGAGAAATCTGAAGATGGCTTATGTTATTGCAGAACCCTGTATCGGCACCAAGGACACCGCCTGCGTAGACGCGTGCCCTGTCGATTGCATCCACCCCAAAAAGGACGAAGATGGTTTCGCTGAAACCGATCAGTTGTTCATTGACCCCGTCGAATGCATCGATTGCGGCGCCTGCGTTCCGGCCTGTCCGGTTTCGGCGATCTTCGCGCTAGACGACCTGCCTGAGAAGTGGGCCCACTACGCCGAGAAGAATTCCACCCACTTTGGCCGGTGAGCGGCCACGCCCGCACCGAGTCTTGCGCTGAATTTTGCTCAAACGCGTCCGTTCCGTTTCCATGCGGCGGACGCGTCTGTGTCTGCGCGCACGATCGCGCCTGCAGCGCTTTCCTGAAAGGTACAAGAGCTTCGCCGCCCAGGGCAAACGCATCTTAAACGCTATATGCAGAGAAGGATAGTGGAGATGAGATGGGGACATGGAGAGTCCCCTGAGCTATTTCGCTGAGTTGAAGGACCCGCGGGTGGAGCGGACGCGGGAACACCTTCTGGAAGAGATACTGCTCATCGCCATCGCGGCGATTCTGAGCGGAGCCAACGGCTGGAATGAAATCGAGAATTACGGCAAGGCCAAGATTGACTGGCTGCGCACGTTTCTGACTTTGCCTTCGGGGATTCCGTCGCACGATACCTTCAACCGCGTCTTTGCCGCCCTGGACCCGGGGGAACTGGAGAAAGGCTTCGTGGCCTGGGTCACTTCGATCGCCCGGCTGACGGCGGGTGAAGTGGTGGCCATCGATGGCAAGGCACTCAAGGGTAGCCGCAAGGCAGGCAACAAGGGCATGGTGCACATGGTTTCGGCCTGGGCCAATGCCAACAATCTGGTGTTGGCGCAACGCAAGGTCGATGACAAGTCCAACGAGATTACTGCCATTCCCAAGCTGCTTGAGGCGCTGGAGTTGAGCGGGACGGTGGTGACCATCGATGCCATGGGCTGTCAGCGGACCATCGCCGAGAAGATCGTGGACAAGAAGGCCGACTACATCCTGGCGGTGAAGGACAATCAACAACTGCTGCTGGACGACATCAAGGATTCTTTTCGGATGCTGGCCGCCGATACCGTGGCCGAAGAAATCGACTGCGGCCACGGACGCGTGGAACGCCGCACCTGCGCCGTGCTGGGCGATCTGAGCTTGCTGGACA
>JASHUH010000370.1 GCA_030040115.1 Acidobacteriaceae bacterium
GCCACGCAATATTTGCCGACAAAGGGCTTGACCGTCTGCTCAAACTGCTGGTCGAGGGAAGGGGCTGGAGTGGCGGCAGCTGCCATGGGGGCCGCGGTGAGGGGGAGAGAGAGGATAAGAGTCCAACACTTGGTCACAATAGGCTCCTGGCCTCAAGATAGGCAGCGAAACGCTTCGATCACAATAATACCTATTCGACGGCGGAAATGCTCATTTTGCCTCCAAGCGAGAGCATTGAAGCGTGACTTTGACCGGCGGCTACAGTTCGGGAGCGGTCACACTGTCGAACGGAAGCGCGACAGTGTTCATTCCTGCCAACACCTCTAGTGTGGGCGCCGGCACCATTAATGTGAGCTATAGCGGCGACACAACCTACCTCGCAGCCAGCGGCACTGCCACCATCACGGTGGGAGTTTCCACATACACCCTCTCCGCGTCGGCCGCGCCCTCCATTGCGCCGGGTGGGTCGACGGCATCGACGATTACTGTTGACAACGCAGCCGGCTATGCAGGCACGATCACCCCAAGCTGTGCTCTTACCAGCGAGCCGAACAGCGCGACCGACCTGCCCCTGTGCACCATGCAGGGTAGCAGCACGATTCAATTGCAGAGCGGAGTGCAGAATGGGTACTTCTATGCCGGAGTATCCACGGCGGCGGTCACGACAAAGCTGGCCCGCCCGGTTTTCCCCGGCCAGTACCGCGAATGCAGCGGCGTTGCCGGTACGGCCCTGGCCCTGGTGATCTTCTTCGGTATCCCGGTGCGGCGCCGCAACTTGCGATCAATGCTAGGCCTGTTGATTTTGCTGGCGGCGCTGGGTGGCCCGGGCGCCTGCGGCGGCGGGTCGGCTGCTGGCAGCATCGGAGGTGGTGGCAACGGCGGCGGCGGTGGAAATTCAGGAACCGCCGCCGGAATCATACATTTACGGTGACGGCAACCGGAAATCCGGCGGTGACGCCTGTCCCCACCGTCACATTCACCCTGACGGTGAACTAAGCCGGAGAACGCCTTTTGCAGGGCAGAACCGGGGCGAACGGAGCCGTCCTGAACATAGCACAATGAATGCGGGATCGCGTGACGTTGGCCATTGACCGCGTCTCGAACACCTGCAGTTTGACCAGTTCGCCGCTCAGAATGGCCCAGGCTTCATACCAGCCCACCTGCGCTTTCGAGCGTTGGTTCATCCCGCCAATGTACTAAACCTGTCGAGTCCCCCTCTAACCTGCACCGAAAGTGCGGAAGATCCAATTTAAGTGCGGCGCGACATCTGCTTCGACGCATCGCCCGCACCGAAGCGGATCGTCCCGCCTCCATCAGATGAGGGTGCGGCTGGGCTTGCCCAGCGCAGTGCGAAGAACGTTCTCAGTGAACTTGCGGCTTGGGCCCCCGCACGCAATCTGCCCGAACGAGCCGCAGGGGATATAGATGCATTCCTCTTCCGGTTCATTGTCGAAGATACGCGTGCCCCGCATGGCGTCGAGAGCGTGCAGCAATTCATGGCCGAGACTGACGTAGGGAGGGCGGGCCAGGTTCCCGTCTCCGTAGGCCCAGGGATCGAACACAATGGTTGTGTCGGTCCCGGTTCCGGACTTGAGGAATCGCTCCAGGGCCAGGAGCAGATACCGCAACCCCTGGTTGTCCACCAGGGCCCCGGGTCCGTTGCGCATCGTCGTGATATCGGCCGGCGCGACGTTGACAAAGCGCGGGGTGATGGCAACGGGCGCCCCAGCGACGCCGTTCAAGCATTGCTGTCCGTTATAGGAATTCACTCTTTGCAGAATGACCGTGGCAAGTTCGTTGGCGTGAAAGCCCATCTGGCCGGCAGCATCGATCGAGGCCGCCAACTCCACCCTGGCCGCCCCGGCGTTGCCTTGCCTCAGGTGTTTCACCACCTGGACAAACGCGTCATCGAAGTTGGCCTGGGTCTGAGAGATCGAAACGCCACCGTTGCGGCTCATGACCGTAATCGGTTTTGTCGGCGTCTTTATGGTGCAGACATGGTTGGTGGCAATGAGTGTGTTCATCAGTTCTCGACCTGTTTGTGTGGAACTCAGGCGTTCGAGATGGCCTTCGACAGCATCCAGATAGCCTTTCTTCGGCTTGGTCATCGGAAAGGAGCCAGGCATATCGCTACGGTTCTTCAGAGTTAACGCAGCCTTGCCGACCGGACCGAGGGCATAAGTGCCCGGGTCAGGTTCGAGCGAGAGCCAATCGCTGGCAGAGATGGTGATAGCGCTGTTGTACACCCGTGTTTTAGGCACGAAACCTCCCAGAGAACGACGCGACGAGGAAGCCCGGGACTGAGGCCGGCGTTTTGAACGGTCACGTACTTGCCGGGTACGTCCGCCGAATCGCTCAACGTCCGGGAAAGTGGAGATGGGTGGAGCTTATTTTGCTTTGATCGCCAACTCTCACACGAATGTCGGCAACCTACCCCGTTTCGTTCAGAGTTTATGTGATCCGGGTGCCTGCAGCAAAATACGTCTGCACTCGACCTCCAGTACAAGAACTCCACCAGAGGTGTTGGCGAAAGCCACGATGGTCTTCAGCGCGTTTTCGAGCGAAGGAGAATCTGAGTGCGTGGGGATGGCAGAGGCCCGCCCTGATTGTCGTGGACTATGCGGCCATGATGGCGGCGACTCTGGCCTGCTGGTTTGCCGAATTAGCCGACCACGGCCCCGCCAGAGCTTCCGCTGCGCATCCTGCTCCTCGAACGTCATGCCGATCCCAACTCCCGCTGGGATCGCGATCTGGTAGACGGGACCTTTCACGGCCAGTCAGTCCGGGAGCTCTTTTCGCCCGCCGAGCCAAGGCGTGTTACGCCGCTCGACAAAGCGGTCGAGCGGCGGCAGCTTGAGGCAGGTTTGCAAGCCGTCGCACGCTTCGCGCCGCCGGGCAAAACGGCGCCACAGTTGCCAAGTCCCGGAGAAGATGCCTGGTTCGACCAGCGGCATTGATGGCGAACAACTCGTTGATCGGTTCCACCGCGCGGATGGACGCGGCATCCTGCTTGTTGAGTTTGAGCGCATCCACGAAATACCTCCTGGCGTGGCTCCAGCTGGCCGCATGCACCATCACCTGGAAAAGATTTCAAAAAGCCGTGGCAACAGAATTGGGGTATATTTTGGGGTAGAATTCTCGCCGCAAATGTATGATTTACCAAGAAACACGCCGCATGAGAGTTCAATATGGTTGCGTCCTCCGCCACCATTCATCCTATTCAGAACACTCGACTCCGGAACAGTTGTCCTGCCGGACCTGGATCGCATCCTTTCCTTGCCTCGCGTTCTCCATCCGCCGATAGTGGTGGTAATCTGCCGATAGTTCGTGGCTGGAATCCACAGACGAGCCTATAGTTCAAGGGTTAGGGTAGAGGAGGCTCAAGGCAATGAAGAAACTCAATCTCGCACTCCTGACGATCTTGATCGCGTCTCCCAGCCTCTATAGCGCGCCCCGGCAAATTTCTCCCACCTGGCTTCATCGTTACCTCCCCAGCATTCCCGTGAAAGACGTGGACATCGGCACGGCGAGTTGCCACTACAAGCCGATTATTGGCGAGGGGGATTCCGAGGCTCGAGTCCCTCGAAGCATGGCCCGGGTTGGTGAAGTGACGATCGATCCGCATGGGGATTGCAAGGAGGTTTCCTATCCTGGCGAAGAGCAAATCTACTACATTCTCTCGGGCGACGGGACCCTGAGCTATACCGGCGAGAAATCTCCGGTGAAGAAGGACGATTATATGTACTTCCCTCCGGGTATCGGGCATGGACTGGCCGATGACTCCAATGCACCTTTGCGCTTTTTGGTGATGGGGTTCAGGATTCCGCCGGGGACGTCAGTCGTTGCGCCTCCTAAACTCCAAATTGCCAACTCCAATGACGTCAAGCTGCAGTCGGACGCGGGGCATCCGGAATCGACGCAGTACCGTCTCCTGCTGGGAAGCACCCAGGGCCACAATGACAAACTCGACTGCGGCTTGGTTGTGACCAGCCTGTTCCTGATGGAATTCGCTCCGGGAGGGACGAATTTCCCGCACCACCATGATCTGGCGGAAGAGTTTTACCTGGTTCTGGATGGCCATGGAAATATGGCGGCAGGAGGGGGCGAAAACGGGATCGTCGGACTCCATCCCGCCGGTCCCGGAGATGCCTATTTCTTCCGCCTGAATGCGACAGTGGGCTTTTACAACACAGGAAGCGCAAAAGCCCATATCCTGGCAGTTCGCTCCTGGTATCCCTTCCCGGAGCGCGATTACCAGAACTGAGACCTGGAAGAGCCGGAGCCGACCATTTCCTTCGCTTCTGCTCCCGCCTCAAAATCTCACGCCGCGGTCATCAGCCACCGATGAATTTGGCGCCCCAGAACAACAGCCAGCCGCCGAGGAGGATGCGGTACACCGCGAACGGCACAAAGCCGTGCTTGCGCACCCACATGAGAAACCACTCCACGACGCCGAGGGCGACGATGAAGGCGACCACCGTGCCGATGAGGAGCACAGCCCAGCGCTCGGGATTCATGACCACTTGGGCCACGGCGACGCCTGCGGCTCCGGCGGCCTTGCTCTTGTGAACCTCCTTGAGCAGGTCCCAGCAGGTGGCGGCGATCATGGTGGGGATGCAAAGCAAAAAGCTGAATTCGAGGGCGGCGGGGCGGTTCAAATCCGCCATCTGGCCGGCGGCGATGGTGGACATGGAGCGGGAAGTTCCGGGAAAAATGGCGGACAGGGTTTGGCAGAGGCCGATCCAAACGGCCTGGAGGAGGTTCATTTGCTCCACTTCGTGGGTTTCGGGATCGCGGCGATCGGACCAGGCGTCCACGACCCACATGGCGACGCCGCCGATGAGCAGCGCAAGAGCCATGGCGTTGAGACTGCCCAGATTCTTTTCGCTCCACTTGCGCAGCGCCAGCGCCGGGAAAGAAGTGCAGGCAAACGCGACCAAAGTCAGCGTGATGGGGTGGTTGAACCAGGTGCGGTCGCCGTTTTGGCCTCTGGGAAAGGTGCGGAAGAAATCCACGATGCGGACCAGAAACAGCAGGCACAGGGCTAGGATGGCGCCGACCTGAATCACGATGGTGTACATGATCCAATAGGCGTCGGTGAGGGGGATTTTCATCAGGGCTTCCGCGATGCGCAGATGGGCCGTGGAGCTTACGGGCAGAAACTCGGTGAGGCCTTCGACAATACCGAGCAGAATGGATTGAATATACGGACTCAACAAGCCTCCCGGGCAGAGTGATCGGGGAAAGAGTGGCGAAGCGAGCCTAGCCTGTGCTCACTCAGTTCAGGTCGATGCCATAAACAGGAATGTCTTCATCCAATTTGTACACCAACGCGCTGGCGCGCCAGGTGTAATCGGAATCGGCGAAGTGAGCCTGCATCTGCTTGGTTAACGCGCGGGCGTGGTCGGCGGCGTCGTCGCCCTTTTTCTTATCACCGCTGGCGGAATACATATTGGTGAGGACAGCCATACGATAGACAGCCTGGTAAAGGGCCTGAGCGGTGCGGGGGCCATCGGGAAACTCGCCGGCGTATTTCTCGTAGAGTTCGGCTTCCTGCTCCGGGCACTTGGTCGAGCCCTCCCAATTTCCGCAGAGCTTATCGTCAATCAGGTCGAAGGCCGCCAGCGCCGCCCAGCGGGTGCGGGGATAATGCTTGATGACGTTGCGCAGCGGATCCTCGTTCATGCGCGGGCGCAGGTAGGCCTGCTGTTCTTTGGCCGAAGGGAGGGTGGAGACGTCGGCCTTCTGGATTTGCCAGCGGATGTCGGCGGCCCGCCACGCAGCCTCGCCCGCGAGCGGCGAACTGGGAAACATCTCCGCCACGCGGCGGTAGAGCAGTTGAGCCGCCTGGGCGGCGTTTGTGGGGCCGCGCGGATTCGAGGCCAGGTCTTCCTCGTTGGCGGCTGCGCCCATGATGATCTGGTCGCCGTTCGGGGTGGTTTCTTCCACGATTCCTTTCGCTTGCACCCACCCTGAAATGGGGGGGGGCGTGTCGTTGCCACCCACCATGGGCTGATCTTCCTGCTCCTGCATCTCCTCAATATCGGTATTGGCGTAGACGCGCAACCAGGGGCCGCTCTTTTCGGCGACCACCATTTCGCGGCCAATCTGGACCTTGTCGATGCGCTGGGAGTTGGGATCAGGCTCGACATAAAGAGGAGTGATCTGCAATGCCGTAGCGCGGGGCCCGGCCATGGGTTTTTGCATCTGCTGCGCCGGGTTTGCCCGGCCGCGCGCGGGCAGGGCGGTCGCGGCCAGCGCGGCCGCCACAACCAGCACAAAAGCGGTGGGAACGGGGAGCTTGCTCACGGGAAACATGATACTGGAACGACGTGACGGGCGCCCGTTCGGTAAGCAGCGGCGCGTTTTTCTTATTTACCGATTCGTAGAGTTCCCCCGCGAATGCTCTTTCGAAATCGGCATCCATCCGCCGTGGCGTGAGCGCCCGTTTCCGGCGATTTGGCAGCAACGGGTGGAGGTGGTGCGGGCGGTCGTCCATCCCACCGATGGGGCTAACCACCCCACGCGGCTGTTGCTGGATCTTTGATCCCCTCCCTTCGCCGTATTCGTTTGGTGCGAACGGAAGGGTTTTTGGAACTCCGATGACAAGGCGCATGGGAACGGAGCCGCCCTTGAAAATGGCAGATGAAGCGATGCTCAAAACCTATCGATTCGCCGATGGGCTGCCAAGGGGCCGGAGACGAAAGTAAAGGCGTTGACTCCGAAATCTATTCGTCGCGTAGAGCGATGACCGGGTCTATTTTTCCGGTTCTACGAGCCGGCAGCCAGCTTGCCATTAAGATGACAGCCACCATCAAACAGGGGACGAGACTCAAAACCAGCGGATCGTTGGCGCTCAGCCCATACAGGAAGCTGGCCACGATTTTTCGCAGCAGAAACGCCGCACCAACGCCGATCACCGACCCGACAATCGCCAGCCGCAGGCCGTGATGAAGAATGAGGCGCAGAACATCGCCTGGACGCGCGCCAAGCGCGATTCGAATGCCGATCTCGTGCGTCCGCTGCGAAACCGAATACGCCATCACCGCATACACGCCCAAGGCGGCCAGACTCACCGCCAGCAACGAAAACCCGCCCAGCAACCAGAGATCGAAATCGCGCAGCGAATCGGAATCGGCGACCATCGAACCCATCGTCTTTACCTCATAGACAGGAACCTGCGCATCGACAGCCGCAACGGCCGCGCGAATCGAATGGAGCAGATCGTTCTGCGCAACTCGACTTCGCACCGCGATCCCCATGTTCGCCTCAACCAGCGCGCGCATGCTGTCGGGAACCTGCGCGTAGGGATAATACGCGGTCGGCTCCATCACCACCGCTGCGCCCCAGTGGCGCACGTCTCCCGCGACTCCGACCACGGTGCACCACGAACTGCCCGCGAACCGCGGCTTGATTCGCTTGCCGATCGCGCTCTCTCCCGACCAGTATTTCCACGCCAGGCTCTCGCTCACGATGGCGACCGGAGCAGAAGTCGCCCTGTCCTGCCCATCGAACGCGCGGCCCTCGAGAAGCGGTATCTGCAGCGTATGGAAATAGTCCGCGCCCACAGCCCTGAAGCGCGTGACAATCTCGCCCTCGAGCGGCGCGGGCGTTTTGCCCTCTGTGTCAATCGGCATTGAAGGGTCCGTGCCACTGAGGGGGAAATCGCGCGCCACTGCCGCCGATTCCACCCCCGGCAAAGAGCGCACTCGTGAGACTACGTCATGGTAGAAATCCGGAATCTGCGTCCCGGTCAATTGCGAGGGCGCCGCGACGCGAAACGTCAGCACATGTTCCGGCGCGAATCCGAGCTGCACATTTTTGAGCGCCCACAGGCTCTTCAGAGCCAGTCCGGTCCCGATCAGCAGCAAGCATGCCAGCGCAGTTTCGGCAATCACCAGGATCGAGCGCGTGCGGCCCAATGCATGGCCCGGCGAGCCGCCATGCTCCCGCAAACTGCCGTTTACGTCAACCCGGGCAGCTTCGATCGCCGGAGCAAGACCGAAGAGGATTCCCACGGCGACAGAAACGGCGAGCGAATAGATCAGCACCATGGCGTCGATGCTGGTTTCTTCGATGCGCGGGACGGAGGGCGAATGCAAGGCAAGCATCCCGCGCAGAAGAGCAATCGCGACGGCAATTCCCATCGCGCCGCCGATTGCCGCCAACAGCACGCTCTCGGTGAGCAACTGGCGTATGATGCGCGACGCAGAAGCACCCAGCGCGCTGCGCACTGCCATCTCGCGCCGCCTCGCCGCTCCGCGCGCCAGCAGTAGATTGGCGACGTTCGCGCAGGCTATCAGCAGCACCAATCCCACGCAGCCCATCAGCATCAGCAGGGCAGGACGCACATCCCCCGTGAACGCGTCATTGAGCGCCTCAAGGTAGACGCCAAAACCCGCGTCCCCCGCCGCATCGCTGCGATGCAGCCGGCCTGCAATCGCGTCCAGTTCGCTTCGCGCCTTCACCAGGCTTACCCCGTCCGGCACTCGGACCACGCCGCCCAGCCAATGAAAATTCCGGGACGAACCAATCCCGCTGTCCAACCGAAGCTGCAGCGGCGTCCACAACAGATCCTTGCCATCGAAGCCATTGAACCCGGCAGGCATCACGCCCACCACCGTATACGGCTCCCCATTCAGCTCGATCGACCTGCCCACGATTCCGCCATTACCCCCATAGCGGCTTTTCCAGAGCGCCCAGCTCAGCACCACAAAATTGCCCGCTCCCGCCACGTCCTCCTGCGGTGCAAACAATCGCCCCAGCGCTGGCTTGACGCCGAGCGTCGGCAGCCAGTCATATGAGACTTCGCCGCCCGCCACACGTTCCGGCTGGGCACCGGCGCCGCTCAGGTTGTATTCCCACGACACATGGGCGCCCATCTTGGCCAGCAGCCCGCCTTGCTGTTTCCAGTCCAGAAAATCCCGCGTCGAGAACAGATTCGCGTTTCCATCCGCTTGCCGTTGCAACACCACCGCCAGATGGCCCGCGTCCGGGAACGGCCACGGCCTGAGCAGGACAGAGCGAACCACGCTGAACATTGCGGTATTGGCGCCGATGCCGAGAGCCAGGGTGGCGATGGCTGTGACGGTAAAGCCGGGCGATTTGACCAACTGCCGGGCGGCGAATCTTAAGTCGCTGAGCACCTTCGACCCCCCTCGATGATTCGTGATGCGTGGTCGGCCCACCTCGGCCCGGTAGGCGGCGGCCGCTCGATTGTACAGGCCCTCAAATAGGAATCTGTTGATTCTCCTCGCCCATAAACCGGCACTATCGGGGGATGGTCAATATTGATTGGGGAAGGTCAAAGGCCTGGAATTGAAACCACAAAGAAATCCTTTCGATGGCAACCCAACCTCGATTGTATCGAGGTGAAAACGGCGGATGCGGAAGCAGTTTCGCCGTGAAAACGCGAAGGGTGCCTGCCCAAATCCGGCAGCGCCTTTTTTGGCCGGTGTGGTGTGCGGCGGGTTAGACGGAGTGACCGGCGGCGGGCGCGAAGAGCTCCTTCAGATCGAGTTCGCTCTTTTGACGCTTTGAATCGACCTTCAGCGTGAGCTGCTGCTGCTTTTTGTCGCGGAGGATGGTGAGCTGCACCGGCTTGCCTTGATTGGAGCGCAGCGCGCGCTCCCAATCGGCGGAGGTAGCGATGGCGTCGGACCCCACCTTGAGAATCACGTCGAAAGCGCGCAATCCGGCCGCGGCCGCTTCGCTTTTGCGCTCCACCTGCTTGACCATCAGCCCGCTTTGCACGCCCAGATAAGCGGCCATCTGCGTGGTGAGGGGCTCAACCAGGGCGCCCACTTTGAGGGTGCTGCCAAAAAACGGGAAATGGAACCCGCTGGGAAAGCTATTCCCGCCGCCGGCCAAAATGCCCATGCCGCCCACCGGAGAAACCACATCGCCCCCGCTGCCGATCTGATCCCAAACATCGTGCTCGACGGCTGTGCGCTCAGCCAGTTGCACGGTCAGCACTTGGAGAGCCCCATCGCGGCTGATCTGGAGGCTCACTTTGCGTCCGGGAGGAGTGTCTTTGAGCACATGACCCAACTGCTCAGCGTCCCCGATGCTCTGGCCATCGAGTTGGAGGACCACATCATTGACCTTGAGGCCGATTTTGCCGGCCGGCGCGTCGTGATCGACAAGGGTGATGAGGGCGCCATGCGCGTCTTTGAGCTTGAAGGCCTGCACCTGGCTGGGATCGACATCGGTGACATGAACGCCCAGATAGCCCTGCGCTCCGGAGTGCGTAAGCCACACCTCCTGAGCCTCAAAAACCTGCACCACCTCAAACGCCTGCGCCCGGGCGGAGCGAACGCCTAGGGCAAAGCACGCGCCCAACACGCCCCAGGCGAGCAAGCCAAGGCTGGAAACAGTCTCAAGGGGGGAAAAACCCCGATTCGGCCTCAAAAAGCGATACATTTCCCGCTCTCCCGTTGACCTCTGCCGGATCGCTCTTCTCTGGCGGCGCGGTTTCCGGAAAGGCTCAGTACAATCGTGTTCCGCGGTTCGATGTTCCATCCGCGGAAACTCACCCCCATTACTGAATCTCCGGAACCTGGCTGAGAATTTGCCGCGACACGTTCCGAATCTGGGGATTGTTATCCGAGGTGGAAACCGAATACAGCACTTGCCGGACGCTGGTGTCGGCTTCCACAGGCTCCAAAAGGTTGATGGAATCGGTGCGGATTCGGGGGTCGCTGTCGGTCATCAGCGCCTCGAGAACCGCATCGCGCACGCGCACGTCCTGGGCGACATAGGGTTCGAGGCCCTGGAGGGCCTTCTCGCGCACCTCCGCGTTGGTGTCGTAATGCAAAGCGATCATCAAAACATCGCGAATGCCGGTGGGCTGGCAACTGTGGCCTTTGCGGCATTCATCGGCCAGCAGGCCCACCGAATCGCTGCGCACGCGGGGCGAATCGGAATTTTCAGAGGCCATCATCAGCAATTGGCGGATCAGCGGGCTATCGAGCGAGCCGTCCACTTGGCGCGGCGCCAGTTGGTTGTAGCTGACCTGCACCATTTCGTTGCCCGGCTCGTTTTTGATGCCGGTGACGTTGGCCACTTCGGTAATCTGTGGCGTGTCGGAGGACTGGGCATCGGCAGTCTGAGGAGTGGCCGGCGGCCCCGATTGATCCGCGGCGGCAGTGGGTGCGGGTGCGATCTTTTGAGCGGCTCGGCTCTGGGCGAGCTTGAAACCACCGGCGCCTCCGGCCGCGGCTCCGGCCAGCAAAAGCAGCAACGCGGCCACGGGAGCAGCCTGAAGCGTGGCCACGCCGTTCCGCATCTTCTGCGCCCATCGTTCATAAAAGCGCTTGGGCGGCAACGCGTCCAGAGCTTCATCCAGGCGCAGACGGGCCCGAGCGATGAGATTGGCTTCGGGTTCCTCTACCGGGTGCGCGCCGGCCAGCACCTTGAGGGCCAGCACCTGCGCGCACTCCCCCTGGCACTCGGGGCACCCCTCAACATGCCGCTCCAGCTCATGGATCTCTTCGTCCAGCAGTTCCCCATAAGCCGCCGCCACAATCCATACATGGGCAAGTTCGCAATTCATAGTTACGTCCTGTACGCCTCAAAAATGCAGCTTCTAACCTCTCGCTTCCAGCCTCTAACTCATCGAGGGGCCTCAGATCGCACGGATCAAGCCGACAGCTTGCGGCTAGCGTAAATCCGCCAACTGCGCCCGCAGTTTCTTGGTTGCCCGGAAGAGCGTGTTCTTGGCGGTTTCTTCCGTCGTATGCAACATTTCTCCGATGGTGCGCAGGCGGAGACCCTGGTAATGCTTGAGCTCGAAAACCATACGCTCGCGGGGAGTCAGTTTACCCAGCGCGTCTTGAATTTTCTCGCCCAGCCGTTTGCGGTCCAACTCGCGGGCCGGATTGGAAAATGATCGGTCGTCGGAGACAGACGCCAAAATGTCGATTTCGTCGCCGCTGCGGTCAACGACCACGGCGTGGTCTTCGCGCCGCGTCTTGCGCCGGCGCAACTGATCCAGACAAAGGTTGGTGACGATACGGTAGATCCAGGTGTAGAACGAACATTCGAAACGAAAATTGCCGATGTACCGGTAGGCTTTGAGGAAGGCTTCCTGGTAGATGTCTTCCGCATCGTGCTCGGAGCCGGTGAGATGCAGGGCCAAGCGCATCACCTGGTGCTCGTATTGGCGCACCAAGGCGTCAAAAGCGGCGCGCGAACCGGCTTGCGCCTCACGAATCAGATCCATCTCGGCGGAGCGGCTCTGGACGCGATCCGGCGCCCGGCTTGCCTTTTCGCGGTTAGCCCCGCCCATTGCTCTGGAAACAGCCATGCCTGGAGAGAATTTTACCCTCCGGCCACCCGTCCAAGCTAAAGGTCCCGCCACTTCACCCGGGGAAACAGGTAAGTCTACCGCCTCCGCTGCCATCTAACTCTCCATTCCGCAGCGATCTGTACGTCATCCAAGTAGACGCGGATTCGCGGCATTGGTAATCAGGTACCGAGGTCATGTAGCGGCTCTCGTACACTGGAAAGCGATGAGCGGCAATCTTTTCGCGGATGGGGACGCGGGCGGGACGGCGACGGCCGGGGAGTGGTTTACGGCGCACTGCGATGGCGGATCGCGCGGCAATCCGGGGCCGGCGGGCTACGGGGCGGTGATCGAAGACGCACGCGGCGCGGTGGTGGCGCGGCTGAGCGAGTACGTGGGCCGCCGAACCAACAATTATGCCGAATACGCGGGCCTGCTGGCGGTGCTCGGTTGGGCCCTCGAAAACGGTGTGAAGCGGCTGCGCGTGGTTTCGGACTCCGAGCTGATGGTGCGGCAGATGAAGGGTGTTTACCGGGTGAAGAACCCGGGGTTACGCCCGCTTTGGGAAGAAGCGCAGGGGCGCGCGCTGCGCTTGG
>JASHUH010000371.1 GCA_030040115.1 Acidobacteriaceae bacterium
CCGCATCAGGTAAGGGCGCGTGGTGTCGACTGAACCGTCCGGCGTGTCGATCCATTCCGCGTCCTCCTCGTGGAGCGGACGAATGCGCTTGGCCTGATGCGGCGCCAGCACGGTGAAGGCGATGCCTTCCTGGGCGAGAAGCTCGAGGGTAAGGTTGTCGGCCGCGGTTTCGGACAGCCACATGCCTTGCGGCGCCATTCCGAAATGTTGCCGGTAATCGGCGATGCCCCAGCGGATCTGGGTGATGCGGTCGCGCCGGTTGGCCAGCGGCATGATCATGTGGTTATAGACCTGCGCCATGGCCGAGCTGTGTCCGCCGAAGCGCCGGCGGCTGCGCCGCTCGCCGTCCTGGATCATGCGGTAGGTGCGCGGCGCGTTCTCCTTAAGCCAACTCATCAGCGTGGGGCCGAAGTTGAAGCTGATGCGCGCGTAGTTGTTCACAATGCGAATGATTTGCCGTTTGTTGTTGACGATGCGCGCCGCACCGTTGGGAGCGTAGCACTCCGCGCACACGCGCTCATTCCAATCGTGAAAGGGCGCGGCGCTGTCTTGAATTTCAACCGATTCCAGCCAGGGGTTCTCGCGCGGCGGCTGGTAAAAGTGGCCATGAATGCAAACAAAACGTCTGGTTGGAGGCATCGAACTCCTCATGTGAGCCGGCAGCGAATGGTCCAGCCGGCCGCTGCCGCTATTCTAGTGGGGCGCGTCATGGAATCGGAGGATTACGTTTGGCTGTGCGCCAATCTCTCTTCCGCCCCTGCGGGGCTACGATAACGGTTTCATGCTTCTCTCTCCAGGCTTGCGCCGGGGGCCACCATCTTTTGCCCGCTACGCGGGCGTTGCGCGAACTTAGCCATAAACACCGAAAAACGTGACGCACTACCCTAGACCGTGTGATGCACGTTGGCCGCCTCATGCAAAACGTGAAGGATGGGTTTGGTCCTAGGCAAGACTAGTCCATCCCCAAGCGGATTTCGGTTTCATCCTCCTTCCGCGCCGAACGGCCGGTGGGCGCGGTGTTTTTCGCGAGGTCGCAAGCCCGCCAAAGATACCAACTGGCCACGGAGCGGTACGGCGCCCAGCGCATGCCGCGCTTGAAGACCACGTCGGGCTTGGGCAGATCGCCAGCCTCAAGGGGCCGCGACTTGGGCAGGCGCTGAAAGGTGAGCGCGTAGCCTTTGCGCACGCCGTAGTCGGTCACCGGCAGCACGTCGGGGCGGCCCAGGCGGAAGATGAGCAGCATTTCCACGGTCCACGACCCAATGCCGCGCACTTCGGTCAGCCGCTCCACAATGTCCGCGTCGGACATTTTGAGAATCGCCGCGTGCGTGGGCACCGTGCCGTCCAGCGTGCGCGCAGCGAGGTCGCGCAGCGCCTTGATTTTGTTGGCGGAGACGCCGGCGGCGCGCAAGCGCTCGTCGGGGGTGTCGATCAGCGCCTGCGGCGCGGGGTCGCCCGAGTAGATCTCGCGCAGGCGGCGATGGATGGTCGCCGCCGCTTTGCCGTGCAGTTGCTGGTAAAGGATCGATTCGAGCAGCGATTCGAAAGGCGAAGGCGAAGCGTCGAGCTTGAGCGTGAAGGGACCGGCGCGGTCGATGAGCGCGGCCAGTTTCGCGTCCCGGGCGCGCAGATGCTTGAGCGCCGCGGCAGGATTGAAAGGAAGTTTGCGGCTACGGCCGTCGTGGATCATAGGCAGGAGTCTATCGCAACCGGCTTGGCTCCCGGAGAAAACTTGCTTCGGCGAAGAACGTCGCGCGCATGAGCTTCCGGCGACGCGATTGGGCGTGCTGGCTGTCTTGAGATGATCCACGCAGGGCCGCAGAGTGGTACACTTCGGGCGAATTCACAGCAGAACGAGGCAAGAGCATGAAACGCCGTCAATTCCTGAAGAACGTGACCGCAGCAAGCGCCGGAGTGGCGCTCTACTCCGCCTGCCAGGTCGCATCGCGCGCCGAAGAGGGTGCGCCGGATCCAAGCGTGCGGCGCGTACTGGTGATGTTCAAGTGCCACTTCGACGCCGGATTCATCGACACGCAATATAACGTGGTTCACAAGAGATACTTCGAAAAATTCTTCCCGGAAGCGATTGAGATTGCGCGCGCCGCGAATGCCGGGGGCAAGCGGCGTTACGTGTGGACCACCGGCTCCTGGCTGCTCTATGAGTATCTCGAACAGGCCTCGGCAGCCAATCGCGCGACCATGGAGGCAGCGATCCGCCGCGGCGATATCGCGTGGCACGCGCTGCCGTTCACGTGGCAAACCGAGATGCTGAGCCCCTCGATGATCGAGGGCAGCCTGGCGCTGGCGCGCTCGCTCGACGAGCGTTTTGGCTTAGTGACCACGGGCGCCAAAATGACCGATGTGCCCGGGCATACGCGCGGAATCGTGGCGCCGCTGGCGAAACATGGGATCGCTTTGCTCGAAATCGGGGTAAACGGCGGCTCGACGACCGCCGAGGCGCCACCGATCTTTCTTTGGAAGGATCCTTCCGGCGCGAGTTTGCCAATGATGTATCACCACGAGTATGGAGGCGTGGCGCGGGTTCCCGGCTCCGATCTGGCGCTGGTGACCGAGGTGCGCGGCGACAACAGCGGGCCGCACACGCCGGAAGAGATCGCGAAGATTCATGCCGATCTGGCGGCGCGCTTCCCCAACGCGGAGATTGTGGCCAGCAATCTTTCGGAGATGGCCAATGCTCTGGCGCCGTATCGCGACAAGCTCCCTGTGGTGACGCAGGAGATCGGCGACACGTGGATTTACGGCGTGGCCAGCGATCCTTTGAAGGTGGTGCGCTACCGCGAACTCGCGCGCCTGCGCGATGCGTGGCTCGGAAGACTCGCATTTGCAGCAGGCGACGCCACCGACCTCCAGCTTTTGCGCCATGTGCTGCTGGAGGCCGAGCACACGTGGGGCACGGACACGAAGACCTGGATTGACTTTGAAAACTACAGGCCCGCCGACCTCGAACGGATGCTCGACACGAAAAATTACAAGGTGGTGGAGTTCAGTTGGATCGAAAAGCGGCAGGACTTGCTGGAGGGCGTGGCGACGCTGCCGGAAGCGCTACGGGAAGAGGCGGAGCTCGCGATCGCGAGCCTGACGCCTTCATGGCCGGTCTTGTCGCCGCAGGCGATTCCAGCGGCGCCTGGAAAGACGATTGAGGCGGAGCATTTCTTACTGGAGATCGATGCGC
>JASHUH010000372.1 GCA_030040115.1 Acidobacteriaceae bacterium
GGGCCAAGCTCGACGGGGCCGGCGAGGGCAGCGAGGCGGTGCGGGGCTTTCTTGTGGAGACAGATCGCAAGGGTTTCGCGGCGCAGGAGGTGCACGGCAAGTGGTCGCTGCGCGCGTCGATCAGCAGCGGCCTCTCACTCCAGGATGTTCGCGTGCCGGCGGCGAACCTGCTGCCGGGCGCGAGCGGCCTCAAGAGCCCGCTGATGTGCCTGAACCAGGCGCGGTACGGCATTAGCTGGGGAGCTATCGGCGCGGCGATGGACTGCTATTCGACGGCGCTCAATTACGCCATGAACAGAAGGCAGTTTCACAACCAGCCCATCGCCAGCCATCAACTCGTGCAGGAAAAGCTGGTGTGGATGGCCAGCGAAATCGCCAAGGGGCAACTGCTCTCGCTGCAGGTGGGACGGTTGAAAGATGCGGGTAAAGCAGGCCACCAGCACATTTCCATGGCCAAGCGCAACAACGTGTGGATGGCCCTGGAGTGCGCGCGGAGGTCGCGCGACATTTTGGGAGCGAATGGAATCACCGAGGATTATCCCATCATGCGCCACAGCATGAATCTCGAATCGGTGATAACGTACGAGGGGACGCACGACATCCACACGCTGATTCTGGGGCAGAATCTCACCGGAATTCCGGCATATTAACCGCCAGGCGCTGCGGCGCCTGCCGCCGCTTCGCCCCAAGCGGGCGCTGGGCGCAAAAAACCCAAAGCCTGCGCCGCATCTCGGGCAGAGCTCCGGTTTTCAGAGCAAAAATCGGGTTGCGGCGGGATCTTCCCTGCGACAACTCTTACCCGGCCCTGCTTGCTCACCAAAGTGGGCCGGCGGGAGTCCAGTATATCGTCAGCCGCACCGATCCTGTCCGTGGGCCTGCACCACCAACCGAAAGAGACGATGCAGAACACGAATAAGCGCGTTACCGTCATTGCGGGATTCGCCATCCTGCTGGCGGTGTTGTTTGCCAATTCTTTCGTCACCCGGCGGGAGCTGGGCGTGCAAAACGGCAACCAGGAGCGGGTCGCAAGCACCCGCCAAGTGTTGTATCAACTGAGCGAGACTGAAACGCTGCTGCTCAATGCTCAGTCGGGGCAACGCGGCTTTCTCTATACCGGCAATGAAACCTACCTGGCTCCGTATGACGCGGCGTTTGCGCAGGTGCAGCCGCACATTCAAGCTTTGGCGCGGCTGACCGCCGCGAATCCCCGCGAGCAGGCGCTGGTAACCGAGCTTGGCAATATGTGCCAATTGAAGCTGGCGGAACTTGCCCAAACCATCTCCCTTTACCGGGCGGGCAAAACGAACAACGCCAAAGCCCTGGTGGTTTCTGACGCGGGGTTAATGGACAAAATCCGCGGCGTGATCGGGGAGTTGCAGCACCAGGAAGATTTGCTGGAGGCAACACGCGAAAGTGATTACCAAAAGAGCGTGCGCAGAACGGTCGCCAGCATTTACCTGGCCAACCTGCTGGCGGTGGTGGGACTGGTGGTGCTCGCTTATAGCATTCTGCGCGGGATCGAGATGCGCGAGAAGCACGCGGCGGAGATGCGGGCGCGTGAGCAATGGTTGAGGGTCACGTTGACCAGCATCGGCGACGCGGTGATCGCCACCGACCAAAGCGGGAGCGTAACTTTCCTGAATCCGGTGGCGGAAAAGCTGTTGGGTACGTCGGCGGCGGAGGCCTTGAAGAAGGACAGTAAAGACGCGTTCCCCATCTTCAACGAGCTCACCGGCGAGCCGGGGGAAGACCCGGTCAAGAAAGTGCTGGAGTTCGGGTCGATTGCCGAACTCGCCAACCACACGGTGCTCCGCAACAGCAACGGAAGCTTGATTCCGATTGAAGACAGCGCCGCTCCGATCCGGGATGAACTGGGCAGAATTTTGGGAGTGGTTTTGGTGTTTCGCGACGTTACCCGGGAACGGAAAGCTCAGGCGATGGCGCGCCGGACGGAAAAGCTGGCTGCGGCGGCAAGGCTTTCGGCGACGATGGCGCACGAGATCAACAATCCTCTGGAAGCAATCATGAACCTGATCTACATCGCCAGGACCTCAGAGGACCCGGCGATGGTGGCGCAAAGCCTCACCCTGGCGGATCAGGAGCTGGATCGTCTGGCTCACCTGACGCGCCAGACGTTTGGCTTCTATCGCGAGTCGAAGGTTCCGGAACCGATCGAGATTCCCGCTTTAGTCGAATCGGTGCTGAAGCTGCATTCGAACCGGCTGAAGAACAAAAACATCACGGTTGAGCGCAATTACGGCGATTGCCCACCCGTCTGCGGCATCCCGGGCGAACTGCGGCACGCGGTGGCGAATCTGATCTCCAACGCGACTGATGCGGTGGACATAAACGGGACGATTTGGGTCCGCTCCGAGTGCCTGCAGGTTGCGGACGGCGGAGCGATTGAGATTACCTTTGAGGACGACGGACCGGGTGTTGCGCGCGAAGACATGGAGCGAATTTTCGAGCCTTTCTTCACCACCAAAGAAGATGTGGGCACGGGACTGGGGCTTTGGATCACCAGGGAAATCGTGAACCGCCATGGGGGGAGCATTCTGGTGCGCTCCCGCGGCGAAAGCGGGTCCACGCGCGGCGCCGCGTTTGTGATCCGGCTGCCGCTCACCGCCGATTTGCAGACAGCGGCATTAGGCGGGGCGGATAGCGCTTTGCGAGCGCCGGGGTAAATTACCGGCGCGCATGGGACAATTCCACCAAAAACGAATCGACACCCCGGGGTGGATGGCGGCATAGTGGTATGCATGCCGAAACATCGACCGCCCTTTTCGTGGATCTTGTGTGCTTTCGCGACCGCCGGACTGGCGTTGGCCGCGGGCGCACCCGCTCAGCAAACAGGCCATGCACCGGCGACTCCCATCGTGCTGCATGCGGCGCGACTGCTGGAGGTCGACACCGGAAACCTGCTGCAACCGGGCGAAGTGCTCGTCGCCGGTGAGCAGATCCGCGCCGTGGGCACAGCGGTGGACCATCCTCAGGGCGCAAGAATCATCGATCTCGGCGACACCACGCTGCTGCCCGGGATGATCGATGTGCACGTACATCTGTTTCTGCATCCCGGAGCCGAAGATATGCAGACCGTCGAGGAGTCCGTGCCCTGGCGCACCATCCTGGCCGAGCAGGCCGCTAAGGCCGACCTCCTGGCCGGTTTCACCGCCGAGCGCGACATGGGGACCGAGGGCGCGGGCTCGGCCAGCACCGCGGTGCGCGACGCCATTAACCACGGGATCATTCCCGGGCCGCGGCTGCGCGTCTCGGCCAACGCCATCGATATCCTCGGCGGACACGAAGACGCCAACCGCTTCAATCCCGCGCAGCACGTGCTGTCGAACGCCGATTACGCCAACGACGCGGAGCAGATCATCGAGGTGATGCGCGAGCAGCACAAGGAGGGCGCGGACTTCGCCAAGGTGTATGAGACGGGACCGGACCGGATGATGGACGGCGTGCTGCACACGCCTTACCAGTACACCGAAGAACAATTGGCTGCGGCGGTTGAAGAGGCGCATCGGCTGGGCACGGTGGTGGGCGTCCACGCGCAGGGCGAGCCAGGTACGCTGTATGCGGCTCAGGCCGGTGTGGCGTCGATTGACCACGCCACGCAACTCAGCGATGAAACCATGCGGCTGATGAAAGAAAAGGGCATCTTCGCCGTGCCGACCTTCACCATTTTCGATTATTTTGCGCATCACCCGAGTTCGGCCACGGAGGCGGCGAGCGAAGGCGCGCTGCTCGATTACAAGATTGCCGAATTCAAGAAGCAGATTGCCGCGGGTGTTCCCTTCGCCGTAGGTTCGGACGTGGGGCCGTTTCCGCACGGCACACAGGCGCACGAGCTGACGTTGATGGCGCGTTTTGGGATGAAGCCGCTGGCGGTGCTGCAGGCGAATATGATTCACGGGGCGAAGCTGCTGGGATGGGCGGGACAGATTGGCGAGTTGAAGCCGGGCTATTACGCCGACGTGATCGCCGTGCCCGGAAATCCTCTGGACGATATTTCCGTGGTGGAGCAGGTGCGCTTCGTGATGAAAAACGGAGAGGTGGTGCGGCAATAGCGATGCGTTCGGCGGTTCAGATGGCGACAACCAGTTCGGAGTAAGCGGCCAACTGGCCATCGGTGGTCAGCAGCCGCAACGACTCCGAAACTGCTTGTGCAATCAGCAGCCGGTCGAAGGGATCACCATGATGGTGGGGTAGCTGTGCGACCCCTTTAGCGTGCTTGGCCAATACCGGAAGTTCCTCGAATCCGTTTGCTTCAATTTCCTGAATCAGTAGTTCTGGATCAGCTACCAGCTTCTTCAGCCCAACTTTGATTGAAGCCTCCCAAATCGTTGCCGAAGACACAAAGACCCTGTCGGAGTTGTCGATTAAATTTCTTCCCCGTGCATTGAGGCGTGGGCTGCCCGCCGTCAGCCAAAGGAATATCTGCGTATCCAGCAAGATTTTCACGATCAAACCTCGGGCGTAATCAGAAAATCTTCGGGAAGGTGGTCATCGAAATCCTCCGCAATCCAGATTTTTCCTTTGAGGGCTCCGAACCGGATTTTCCGCTTCTTCTTTGGCTTCAGTTGCGTCAGCCGGGCCACTGGCCTTCCGGCGCGGGCAATGATTACGTCCTCACCGCGTTCTACCCTTTCGATCAGCTTCGAGAGCTGGGTCTTGGCCTCAAATATATTGACGGTTATCGGATTTTGCGTAGGTGAGGCCATAAAACTCCTCTTAGCTAAGTCTAGCTTAGCAGAACTGCCGACGCGGCAACAACCAAGCAGAGATGCCTGTGGGCGCCTAGTTACGATGAAGCCGCGTTCGACCCCTGAAAAACGCGCCAATCACTCCCTAACTCCCGCGCCACCGCCCATGGCCCACCCCACAACGCCACCGCAATAAACAGGCTCGACCACTCATCCGGATCGGTGATCGCCCCCGGAATTCCCAGCCAGCCCAACGTCCGCGGCACATGCAGCGTCACCACCCACACTGCGAACATCAGTCCGATCGCCACCCAGCTCCAGCGCTCCAATCTCCTCGTGGCAATGCCCACGCCGGCGACGATAAACACCCCGCCAAAGAATGCGACCCAGAACACGCGCCATGGAATCCAGTGGGGAATGAGCGTGGCGATGCCCCTGAGAGCAAAAAAATGGTCCACCCCGAAAACCAGCATGGCCAGCGCGAAAACCATCCGGCTCACGCGCCCCAGCCACGCCGGAACCGCATCGCGTCCGGGCAGCAAAAACGCGAGACAAGCCAGCGCCAGCGGCTCGAACACCACCGTCCGCAATCCCATGTCGCCTGGCTTGGCCACATAGCGCGGAACAATGA
>JASHUH010000373.1 GCA_030040115.1 Acidobacteriaceae bacterium
GAGGATGCGATAGGCGACGAAATTCCCCATGTATCCCGGGCCGCCGTGGCCGATGGGGGCGAAAGGAAATTCCGGCGCGGAGGCGCCCAACGCGGAAACCAGGAAGAGCACGGCGGCGACGATCAATCCGCGCTTGCGGCCGATGCGGGTGCTGACCCAGCCGCCGATCAACCCCCCGAGGATGCAGTCGATGAGCGCGCTTGAAACCACAAAGCCAAGCAATGAGCTCGCGGCATTGGCCTGAGCGGGGTTGGCCAGATCGGTAAAACGCGGATCGATGAAGTAAGCCTTCAGACTGTCGACCGCGCCGTTGATGACGGCGGTATCGTATCCGAAGAGCAATCCGCCCAAGGTGGCGATGAGGGTGAGCAGAACGACATGTGGATTCAATCGCGACATAGCGGCTCACATCGATCGGGGCCCCCATTTGCAGATGGCGCCCAGTTGGACCACCGCAATGATAGCCGATGGATGGTCAATTGAGGCGCGTCCAGCAAAGGGTCTTTCGCCGCGCCGCGTGGCTTAATCTGGATCATGGATGACGGATGCGGCGGTTCTTCTTATCGATTGTCCTGACCGTAAGGGTTTGGTGGCGCGGGTTTCGGGATTGCTGTACGCATGGGGGGCGAATATTCTGCACGCCGATCAGCACCAGGATCACGAGCTGGGACTCTTTTTCATGCGCGTGGAATGGAGTTTGGGCGGCGCGTCCAGCGAGGTTTCCGACGGAGGCCAAAGCCGAGGTCAGGAGTCCGGGGGCGGCGGGGCGCCCCGGGGAAAGAGCGGCGGGGCGGAGAAAGCATTCGATCTTGAGGGGTTCAAACCGGCGTTTGCGACGATGGCCGCGGAGCTGGGCATGCGTTGGCAACTGACATCGAGCGCGCGACGCATACGGGTGGCGCTGTTCTGCTCGCACTATCTGCATTGCGTGGCCGACTTGCTGGAGCGCTGGCATAGCGGAGAACTGCGGTGCGAAATTCCGCTGCTCATCTCGAATCACCGCAACGTGGAAAGCCTGGCCGCCTTTTACGGGATTCCGTTTGCATATGTGCCGGTGGTGGTGGGCTCGCGCGAGGTCGCCGAGCAGAGGCAACTGGAGTTGCTGGCGCAGCACGGAATCGAGCTGGTGGTGCTGGCGCGTTACATGCAGATTCTCTCGGCGGATTTCGTAGCCCGGTATCCGGCGGCGATTATCAATGTGCACCACTCGTTTTTACCGGCATTCACCGGGGCCCGGCCCTACCATGCCGCACACGCGCGCGGCGTGAAGCTGATCGGCGCCACCAGCCATTACGTGACCGAGGCGCTCGATGACGGGCCGATTATCGAGCAGGACGTGGCGCGCATTTCGCACCGGGATCAGGTGGAAGACCTGGTGGCGCGGGGGCGCGACCTGGAACGGATGGTGCTATCGCGCGCGGTGCGCTGGCGGCTAGATCAGCGCATTCTCTGTTATGGAAATAAGACGGTGGTGTTTGACTGACGGGAGGGTGACTGCAGCTTGGAGGAACAAGTTGCGCCCACCGGATAGGAGAATGGTGGAACCGATGAATCGTCGCGAAATGTGTGTGGCTCTTTCGTCTCTGGCTGCGCTGGGCGGCTGGGGAGTTGAAGCGGAGGGTAAGGGAGCGGATGACGCCGACAGCGAACCGGTGCTGGCGCAGTCCGAGGTGTTTCGATACGATCAGCTTCCGGTGAGCCATTTGCCGAATGGCGGAACGATGCGCAAGGTGATGGCGGGGGTTCTGGCGACGGGCGAGACCATTGAAGTGCACGAATCCATGCTGCCGCCGGGAAAGATGCCTCATCCGCCGCACCGGCACAGGAATTCGGAGCTTCTTTTGATTCGCGAAGGAAATCTGGAGTTTCTGAATGACGGAAAGCCGGAGCGGGTGGGACCAGGTGGAGTGGCGTTTGCCGCGTCGAACGTGTTGCACGGATTGAAGAATGTAGGCGCCACGCCGGCGACCTACTTTGTGGTCGCGGTTGGGCGGGTGAAGGCGTGACGCCGTAACCGCGCGCCACGCCAGATTTGTGCGCCGATCAGCTTGCGTTCTCCCAAACAAACGAAGTAATTGAGTCGGACGGCAGCGCCACCCGGAGGATATGGTCTCCGAGCCTGCAATCTACCGGTTGCTCGGCGTTGTTGCTGTTGGTCAGCACCAGCACGCGGCTCTTATCCGGGTTTTCGGCCGCCACATGGTCGACGCCCGATACATCTCCAGAGGAAGCGAAAACCCGCGCGCCTGTTTGAATGAGTTTGGAGTAATGCGGGAAGGCGTAATAGTTCCCGCTGTAGCTGAGTTCATGGGTTTTCGAATCGATGGAGACAAGTCCTGCGCGGCGCATGGGACGAGGTGGATTGGTGAGGTCCGGCCGTCCGTTTTCATCCAGGAGCAGGTTCCAGACGCAAATGCACCGGGCCCAGTTGCGCAGCATACCGGTAAACGAGCTGGACCAGCGGGCCCAGTCGGTTCCGTAGGGATGCTCATACCGGGGCTGCTGCCCCGGGTGTCTCTCTTCCGATGGGCCAAACAGATGGGCCGGCGGTCCGCCTTCGGTGAAGTACGTGTGCTTATCGGGAAACATTTCATGGATGCGGGTCATTGCGTCTGGTGTTCCCGCATACGAGTGCCAGGCCACGCCATCCACGTACTGGGCGACTTGCGGGTTGCTCAGTTCGTCGGCCACGCGACCCCATAGATTGTAGTTGTGATCGAGAATCCAGATCTTTGTATCCAGTGAAGCTTGTTCGAGCGCAGGTCCCAGGTTCAGCGCGACAAACACCATTTCATGTTGTTGGGCCCAGAGGGTCGCGGGAAAATGGCCGTCCTGGTCAGTGTCGACTTCATTATTGACAGTGACGGCTTTGACCTTGACTCCAGCGTCGGCATAGGCCTGAAGAAACTTGACGAAATACTGAGCGTGGACGGCAAACCAGCGCTCCTTGATGCAGCCACCGAGCATCGAACCGCCGCTCTTCATCCATCCCGGCGGACTCCATACGGACGAGAACAGATAGAGATCGGGATTGATCTGTTGCGCTTCGCGCAAGGTGGGCAGGATCCAGGCCTGGTCTGGTTCGATGCTGAAATGCTTCAACTCCGGATCGGGTTCGGGAGTATCGTCGTAACTGTACATCCTGGTCGAGTAGTCACTGGTGCCGATGCAGGTTCGTCCCACGGAAAGGCGTAAGCCGGAGGGCCCGTAGAGATCGGATAAGAGTGCGCGGCGGGCGTCCGGATCCATGCGGTGGAGATGGTAACAGGAGGCGTCGGTGAAGGCGCCGCCAAACCCGAGGATTTGCTGATAAGTGGCGGCGGGTTCGAGATAGATCGCCAGCGGCGATAATTGCTCACCGGCTTGCCATTGCGGCGGGGATTGAACCGGCTGGAATTTTTCGTGCGCGGTGGTCCTCCAGGCCCGCACCGGACCGGGAGCCATTTGGGATTCGGCGTACAGTGGTTTCGCCTCATTGGCAAGGACTGCGCCGCCAACGGCTGCGGCGAATTTGAGGAAGTCTCTACGGCTTGCGTTGAGCATCGTTCTCCTCCTCCGAAATTGCGGTTCTGATCTTGGGTTTTTCCATGCGGTTTACATGCATCATGGCTTGAAAAGATTGGCAGCTAAACCTTATAGCAGAACAATCGATTGTTTGCAAGCAGTATTTACTGAATCATCTTTGAGTTTCCCGTGCAAGAATTGGACCCAGAAAGCCTTTGCGAATTTCCAAACGAACGGGCTCGCGAACCTGGTGGGAATCTTTGCGCGCCGGGTAAATAGCCGTCTCGCGGACGCAGAGTCTCAGCGGAGCGGGACCGGCCGAGCAGTTAGGCCATATCCCCATCGATTGACAGCCCTGCACGCAAGATTTAGTTTTTGACGCATACGATTTCGAGGCCAGATCGAGCGAAACGAAAAGCGCTCCGATTTCGCGGCAGGCGTCGAGCAGGCGAAGGGATTCAGCTCACGGAAAGGGTCCTCATGAAATTGCGTAAAAGCTCTTTAGCGATCGGAACGTTGCTTATGGAGGTGGGCGTGGCGGCGCTGGCGATCGGCATGACGGGATGCGGGACGAGAGCGGCCCCCGCGACGGCCGCGGAGGGAGCTTCGGC
>JASHUH010000374.1 GCA_030040115.1 Acidobacteriaceae bacterium
GTGGAGTACCTGCTCAACGTCCACAAGGAGCTTGTCGATGTACGAGCAGGTGACATACAACCGTCTCTGTTGAGCGCTGTTGAGCTCGCCTCGGTTCCGCGTTTCTGTAGCCTCTGATCCAATTTCGGACATAGCTCCCCCCAAGTTTTCGCACTTCGAGAAGCCGTTTACCCTTGTTGTCGGCGGTTCCGCTGGACTCCAACATCATCTGCAAATCGCAGACACCTACAATGCCGAGAGAACCCATAGGTTCATGACGGATCCAATCGTGTTCAGTTGTGTCCAGGGGATCGAACCGGGAGACGACTCCGAAGCAGGATTCCCCGTCAGGAGTCATCATCTGTCCGGCCATATAAAGGGGGACAGCGGTTAAAGGTGAACTCCGCCACCTACCACATTATGGATTTCTCTCGATCTTCCTGTCAAGAGCGCACGCGACTCTGCCTGAGCCCAAGAATTGACACGACAACAGACGAACGCGAATACTGGTTGTTAATTGGTGTTGGAGTCCGCTCTGAATCGCCCTTCGCCCGAAGGACAAATGACTCCTGCGAGCCTAGAACTCGGAGGAGTTTCCCGTGCCCAGTCAATCAGCGGACAACTCAACTCGCGCTTCCGAACAGTGGAGCAAAGACAAATTGGATTCAGATCTTGGATTGAACCAAGATCCTGACGAGATCTTCCGCAGCATCCTGTTCGATGAATACGCGACGTGGACAGAAGGGGACGGCGCGGACGCGCCTGTATTCTTCGGCGATCTGAATCTCGACCAGATCGTCCATTCCCTCACCACCGGCCGCGACGAATATAACCTGAGGCCGCTCTTTTACCTTCCACTGAAGCGCCCGGAGACTGTCCGTTATCGACAGGACGTTTTCCGTGATCTCGAGAATTCCGAGTTGCTGCAATCTGTGCGATCGTTCGCCGCAGGCATGCGAACCATGCGCGCTCATCTCGCACTCTCGGAGAAGCGTTACTACAAACGTCAGAAGCAAGCCTGCTTCCTTGATGCAGTTGAGACCTATTGCAACGCAACCGCGGGACTCACCCAGGGTTTGATCGTCGCCCTTCCGAATTCGAGCGGCTTCCAGGGACTCCGTGATTTTCTGATTGGCTATTCCGGCTCAGAGGGTTTCACAACCCTGACGAGAGAGACCGAGACAGTCAGGCTGGGTCTGCAGAAAGTCAAATACTCCGTCCATATCCAGTCGGCGCGGGTGACCGTCGATCGAAATGACGTAGACGGAGACTATAGCCAGGAAGTGCTCCAGACATTCGAGAAGTTCCGGCAAGCCGATCCCCGAAGCCATCGCTTCAAAGTTCCTGCGTCAATCGAGATGAATCACATCGAAGAGCACATCCTCGATCTGGTTGCAAAGCTTCACTCAGAGATCTTTGCTCACCTCGATGAGTATTGCCGCCGCTTTTGCGGTTACTGCGATGAAGTTATCGCCCGGTTCGATCGTGAGGTGCAGTTTTACCTTGCTTATCTCGAACAGATGGAGCGGGTGAAAAAAGCCGGGCTCTCGTTCTGCTATCCGCAGGTGACATCCCAGTCCAAAGAGGTCCAGGCGCTTGCCACTTACGATCTCGCGCTTGCCAATCAAATGATCGGTGCGCGCACAGTTGTGGTCACGAACGATTTTTATTTGCAGGAGCCGGAACGCATCATCGTTGTTTCCGGACCGAATCAGGGCGGGAAGACTACCTTTGCTCGAACATTCGGACAGCTTCATTACCTGGGCGCTCTCGGCTGTCTCGTGCCAGGCGTCTCGGCGAAATTGTTCCTCTTTGAGAGCATTTTCACGCATTTCGAGAAAGAGGAGGACCTCCAGAATCTGCGAGGAAAGCTCGAGGACGAACTCATCCGCATCAACGACATTCTCGAAAGGGCGACGGAGAACAGCATCCTCGTGATGAACGAGAGCTTCCTGTCCACAACGTTGAGCGATGCGCTCTTTCTCAGCCGCGAAGTGATGAAGCGGATCACGGGTCTGAACATGCTGTGTGTCACCGTCACTTTTCTTGACGAATTGGCAGCCTTCAATGAAACGACGGTGAGCATGATCAGCACGGTAAACCCCAAAGACCCGCAACAACGGACGTTCAAGGTGATTCGAAAACCTGCCGACGGGCTCGCTTACGCGGCGGCCATCGCCGAGAAATATCACCTGACCTACGATGCGGTGAAAGCACGCGTCGGTGCGAAACATGGTGAAGGGAGCCAGTCATGAAGGTCTTTCTCATGTTCCGCGACCATGATTTCAGTCTGGAAGGAACCGCGCCGGCGAATGCGGAGGAACTCATCCAGGACCTTGAGTTGAACACGCTCTTTCATGCCACGGCTGGGGACGATAAGTTCTTGCTCGAGGTCGCAAAGAGCGGCGTGCTCGCAACCCTCAAAGATCGGGAATCGATCCACTACCGGCAGGAGGTTCTCGCGGATTGCCTGAAGTTTCCTGAAATTGCAAGAGAGATTTACGCTATTTCTGTAGAGGCAATCGAGCGCGAAAATCACATCTGGGGTTATTTCCTGATGACCTCGCCCGATTCTCTGCTGCGCCGATCCATTGAAGCCCTTGGGTTGTTCCTCGCCTCGTTCGAGCGGCTGAGAAAGCTCTGCGACGAGCACGGTTCGAAGTTTCACTCCGAAGGATTCGGATGGTTCTTCGCCATGATCACCCAGGAACTCGACGACGCTTATCTGCAGGTGGTGAAGGACCATCTTCAGCGGCTTCAATTTCCGAACGGCATTTTGATGACCGCCAATCTCGGTCCCGACTTTCGTGGCTCCGATTACATTCTTCATGGATTAGAGGTAAAGAAACTGCGCTGGTTTGAGCAGGTCCAGGAATGGGTCGGACAGATCGGCCACAGGAATGGCGCCGGGCTTTCTTTTGAGGTTGACCCGCGCGATGAGGCTGGCTTCCGGGCGTTGGAAGCGCTGAGGACGGAGGGAATTATCCATGTGGCAACCGCCTTGGGCCAATCAAGCGATCACATCCTGAGTTTCTTCAAAGCGCTGCGGCTCGAACTCGGTTTCTATATCGCTTGTCTTAACCTCAAGGAGAAGCTTGCAGCTAGGGACGAACCGATCTGCCGGCCGAATCCTCTGCCAGCAGAAGGCGAGGCGCTTCGATGCCAGGGACTTTACGACGTCTGCCTGAGCTTGAATACAGCTGATCGGGTCGTTGGGAACGAAGTCGCCGGTGAAAACAAGGACCTGGTGGTGATCACGGGCGCCAACCGGGGCGGCAAGTCAACATTGCTGCGAAGCCTGGGCCTCGCTCAACTGATGATGCAGTGCGGCATGTTCGTGCCGGCCGAGGCATTTCAAGCGAACGTCTGCCAAGGGGTCTTTACGCATTTCAAGCGCGAAGAAGATGCCGGCATGAGGAGCGGCAAACTTGACGAGGAACTCAGCCGCATGAGCACCATCATTGAGCGGATCACGCCCGGCTGTGTGCTTCTCCTGAACGAGTCGTTCGCTTCCACCAATGAACGCGAGGGTTCGGAGATCGCCAGACAGATCGTTCGTGCGCTCCTTGAAATGAACATCAAAGTGTTTTACGTAACGCACATGTTCGATCTGGCCCAGGGGTTCTTTCGCGATCGCATGGACTCATTTCTCTTTCTCCGGGCCGAGAGGCTCGACGACGGCACGCGCACCTTCCGCCTCCTGGAAGGCGAGCCGCTGCCCACGAGCTTCGGCAAGGATTTGTACACGCGGATTTTCGAGGCGCAGGGGAGTGTTGCTGCGGGAGCCGTTCGTTCGACCTGATGGACTTGATGGATTCCATCGAAGCAGTCTTGCATGATGATCTTTCCGATTAGTTTCCGACAAGCTTCCGATTGTTCGGTCCGCGCGGCATAGCAAATTGGTCGCTAGTGTTAGAAAACGATCAGACAGGCGAATGGTGATGTCCTCCGGTCAAAGCATATTTGTTTCCGACGCACCGATTTCCGATCCGGCACACGACCGGTTCAATCGGCTTTGGTTCGCGAAGAGAGTTGCGCAAACGATTTCAGCGAGACGGGATCCTAGCAGCCTGGTCGTTGCTATCTACGGAGCTTGGGGCGACGGCAAGACGACGGTATTGAATTTCATTGGGAAGGAGCTCAAGAGCCTTCCCGATATTGTTGCCCTCTCCTTCAATCCGTGGAGGTTCGCCTCGGAGCGATCCCTGTTGCACAATTTTTTTACTTCCTTCGCAAAATCGCTGGAATCGGCACTTACAACACGCGCTGAGGAGGCGGCAAAGAGGGTGATGCGGTATGGCGAGCTTGTCCAGCTCTTCTGCTCAGGAGCGGGCGACGCTCCGAACACGGAGGACGAAGGGCTCGCCGCCACCGATATTGAAGAGCAAAAGCGAGGGATTGCCGGGATCCTGGCTCAGAATCGAAAGAAGGTCGTCATTCTCATCGACGATATTGACCGGCTCGATGAGAGCGCAATGCAGGCGGTTTTCAGACTGACGAAGTTGACAGCAGACATCGAGAATACCGTCTACGTGCTGGCGTTCGACGCGGAGATGGTGGCGAGCGTCATTGGCGAGCGCTTCACTGCCTCCATCGGCAAAAGATCTCAGGCGGGAAGGGACTTTCTGGAGAAGATCGTTCAGGTACCGCTGGATTTGCCTGCGGTCTCCACCGCCGCTCTTCGAAGATTCGTCTTTGAGTCGGTTACGGAAGCATTGAATGTCGCCAAAGTGGAGATTACCGATACGGACGAGTCACAGTTCCACCGGCTCTTTCATGAGGGACTGGAAATCCGTCTAAAGACGCCGCGAATGGCGAAGCGCTTTGGGAACGCGCTCTCGTTTACGCTCGCCATCAACAAGGGTGAAGTGAATGAAGTTGAAATGATGCTGGTCGAGGGAATCCGGATTTTCTATCCCAATGCATACGTGGCGATCAAGAGAAGCAGGGACATTCTTGCGACCTCGGGTGTTATGAATGGCGTCGACCTCGATCGGGACGATCGAGTCAGGCGGTTTTTCTCTGCTGCGCTGAAAGGCCTTACGACGGCCGAAGCGAACGCGCTGCACAAACTACTGGCGGTACTCTTTCCGCGCATTGTAGGGCGCGCCAGATTCGAACCCAATGAAGAGGCGGAATGGGCAAAGGCCCGGAGAGTCACATCGGCAGAGTATTTCGATCGATACTTCAGCTATGCCCTTCCGTCGAAAGATCAACCCGGGAATCCGGCAGTCCACAGACCGCTGTCGCTCCAATGAGAATAGCGCTAGCCCTCAGGCGAGCGCCGGGACCTTTAACTGCGCTGTGAGACGCCGCCACAAGAGACATCGGTGAAACGCCGAAGTCCGGGTTTAGCCCATGTTGCCGTAAGAAAAGCTGCTTTCAAAGCCCTGCGACGGCGATCACAGCACGTGCGGTGCGTCGCTCCTTAAACTCACAGTGAGCTGTTCGGTCGTCTTGTGGCAGGGCGATGCGATAGCAGCGTCACGGGTCAGCAGTGATATGGCAGGCCGAGTTTGGCAGCCTCCATATCGATAGCCTCTGACGGCCATGGAGTTGGCCCTGAAGGTGCCAAGCCGCCCCGGATTACCTCGCACAGAGACTTCCGGCGCCGGGGATCGCCCGCAAGGTGGTCTTCGGCCAACTGAACAAAGGAGCGGAACTCCAGATGCTAACGCATGAAGTGGAAGAAATGTGTGTCGTCGCCAAAGGGCCGAATCACGGCCCGGCGCCGATTCCACAAGAAGGACGTTGGACCAAGGCGAAGGAAGTATCCGATATTTCCGGCCTGACCCATGGCGTGGGGTGGTGTGCGCCTCAGCAAGGCGCGTGCAAGCTCACCTTGAATGTCAAAAGCGGCGTCATCCAGGAAGCGCTGATCGAAACCATCGGCTGCACAGGAATGACCCACTCGGCCGCGATGGCTGCCGAGATCCTCCCCGGCAAGACCATCCTCGAGGCTCTCAATACCGACCTGGTCTGCGACGCGATCAACGTCGCGATTCGCGAGCTGTTCCTGCAAATCGTCTACGGCCGCAGCCAGACTGCATTCTCGGAAGGCGGTCTCCCGATCGGCGCAGGGCTCGAGGATCTTGGCAGGGGCTTGCGCAGTGTGACCGGAACATTTTACAGCACCGCCGAAAAGGGCCTGCGGTATTTGGAGTTGGCCGAGGGCTACGTGACCGAACTGGCGCTCGATAAGGATGATGAGATCATCGGGTACAAGTTCGTGAAGCTCGGTCCCATGATGGACGCAATCTCGAAGGGCGTCGATCCGGCAACCGCGCTGGCCAAAGCGACCGGCACCTACGGCCGCTATGACGAGGCCGTGAAAACCATCAACCCCCGCAAGGAATAAGGAGATGGCATGAATAGGAGATTGAGCTTCTGAGGCGATACGCTCCACGGCAGGAGCTGTGGAGCAGGCAGGTTGCGGGCTGGATCGATTTGGTGAGGCCATTGGACCTCGATAAGGAGATTAGTCAGACCTGCAACCGAAGCGTCACCGTAAGGCCGCGAGGACCTTGAATGGGAGTTTGGTGATCGCCGCAGAGCACGTCTACTCCACAGCGCGAGGAGAGACGCGATGAAGCGATACCTGGGAGTGGACCTGCACCGGACGCAGTTCACGGTGTGCACACGGCTGGAGAACGGCAGGACTTATCTGCGGCAGTGGCCGGTGCAGGAGTTGAAGCTGTTTGCCGCGCAGTTGCGAAAGGAAGATGAGGTCGCTGTGGAATCCACCGGGAACACGCGCCTGTTCTACGACGCGGTGGTGGAGCATGTGGAGCGAATCGCAGCGGTCAACCCGAGTCAGTTCAAGGTCATCAGCCAGTCGGTGAAGAAGACCGACAAGAACGATGCCGAGCTGTTGGCCCTGTATCTGGCGAAGGGGCTGTTGCCGGAGGTGCGGATGAAGGAGCGAAAACAACGAGAGGTGAGCCATCTGGCGCAGTCGCGCGATCTCTTGGTCAAACAGCGCTCGGCCTTGAAGGTCAAGGTCAACAACCTGCTTTCCGCCGAAGGGATCAACTTGAAGCGCGAAGCTCTATCCAGCAAGAAGGCCCTGGACCGCGTGCTGTCCCTGCCCTTATCACCGTTGATGCTGGCCGAAGCCCGCGTGCTGGTGGGTCAGATCCGCAGCCTGACCGAGAGCATCGACGAACTGGAGAAGATGATCGAAGAGGAAGGGCCCAAGCTGGCTGGACACCGAAATCTAATGAGCATCAAGGGCATCGGTCCGGTCAGCGCTGCGGTGCTGCTCAGTGTCATCGGCGATATCCGCGACTTCGCCGAACCTGGTCGGCTCGGCAGTCGCCATCAAGAAGGGACAAACCAAGGCCGCGGAGATTGCCGAGACACTCGGCACCGGCTTGCAAGCATTCTGCATTCCGGGCTCCATCGCCGACGATCGCAAGGTTGGCCTCGGCCACGGCAACCTGGCGGCGATGCTGCTGCGCGAGGAAACCGAGTGCTTTGCCTTATGCGCGGGGCATGAATCGTTTGCCGCCGCGGAGGGGCGCTCGGACTGGCGCGCTCGGCCAACAAGGCGCGCAAGAAGCCGCTCCGAGTCATTCTCAACGGTCTCGGCAAGGATGCAGCCATGATCATCTCGCGTGTCTGCGGGTTTACCTACGTGCAGACCGAGTTCGACTACGCCACCGGCAAGCTGAAGATCGTTCGCGAGAAGGCGTATTCCAAGGGCGATAAGGCCAAGGTGCGCTGCTACGGCGCTGACGCGCGTGAAGGCGTGGCCATCATGCACCACGAACGAGTCGACATCGCGATCACCGGCAATTCAACCAATCCCACGCGGTTTCAGCATCCGGTGATGGCTATCTACAAGAAGGAGCGGCTGCTCGAAGGGAAGAATTTTTTCTCGGTCGCTTCCGGCGGCGGCACAGGCCGCACGCTACATCCCGATAACCTGGCTGCCGGCCCGGCCTCCTACGGCATGACCGACACCATGGGCCGCATGCACTCGGACGCACAGTTCGCCGGTTCGTCCTCAGTCCCCGCGCACGTCGAGATGATGGGCCTGATCGGCATGGGCAATAACCCGATGGTCGGCGCGTCGGTTTCCGTTGCAGTCGCCGTCGAACATGCGATGAGTCCCACAGCCCGCACAGTGGCTGCATAAGAAGTGTCGGCCATGATCATTGCGATTGACCTGCGTCGTTTTCGCCATCGCTCGTGAAAGAACAACGTGCGTTCCGGATCTCGTTCACGGCCGGCCAGTGACGTGTACCTAATTCTCATGTCTTTCCACTATTCAAGGACCGTTGCGCGACTGCTCTTCCTTGAGGCTGTTACAACCTCAAAAAGGCCGGCTCTTGACATAGAAAAAGGCGAAGATCGAAGATGGTGTCCTCAACAATTTGTCTCTGGTGATGAGGTCCACCGCTGACCGCCTTCCTGGCTGATGACTCCTGCACCGACAGGAGCTGTCCGATGGAATCGACTTTTTATTCATTGCGTGTAAACCGAGGCTGCCCTCTTCTTGCCCGGCAAGCCTTTGCCTTCTGGTGTGAGCCTGAGCTTCGAATGCGCAAGACCTCGATCTGCATTCACCTCTCTCAATTTCTGGCTCAATGGTCCTTTGGCAATCTGGCAAGACACGCTCCCGAAGCAGTGATCTCACAGCTCACCTCGCTTGCATGCCTGGTCCGGGTCGATGCCATGACTGCACGCTGCTGAGAGAGGAACCGTAGCTCTCTGTACAGCAGATACACTCAGACGTTTGCCCTGACCGATTTAGCGTACCTATTTGATATGCCGCTCACTCACATCATCGTACGCGGAGCCCGCCAGCACAATTTACGCAATATCGACGTGCATATTCCCCGCAACACGCTAACGGTCATCACTGGATTGTCAGGCTCGGGAAAATCGTCCCTTGCCTTTGACACGATTTATGCTGAGGGCCAACGCCGCTATGTTCTGACTCTCTCGGCTTACGCCCGTCAGTTTCTTGAGCAGATCGAGCGGTCGGATGTCGATTCTATTGAAGGGCTGAGTCCAGCGATTTCAATTGAGCAGAAGACCATCAGCCACAGTCCTCGCTCTACAGTAGGCACAATCACGGAGATCTACGATTACCTGCGTTTACTCTACGCCTCAGTAGGTGTTCCTCATTGCCCGAGCTGCGGAAAACGGATCGCGCGGCAAACCGCGGAGCAGATCGTGGACCGTATTCTGGCGCTTCTCCCGGGAGAACGCATTACCATCTACGCGCCACTGGTGCGCGGCCGCAAAGGTGAATTCCGAGAACTGCTCGACAAGCTTGACCAGCAAGGCTTTCGCGCCAGAATTGATGGCCAGATCAGAGATTTCGTGGAGAATGTTGAACTGGATAAGCGGAAGAATCACACGATCGAAGCCGCCGTGTATCGCGCCATGCTGAAGCCAGGCATCGAGAAGATGATAGCTTCTTCGGTCAGGAAAGCCATCGAAATGACTAAAGGGCTTGTGCTCGTTGCAACCCAGCACGATGAGCAGCTCTATTCGACATCGATGGCCTGTCCCGATTGCGGAACGGATGTGCCGAAGCTTGAACCGCGCAGTTTTTCCTTCAACAGCATTTACGGCGCCTGCCCGCACTGCCACGGATTGGGAAACATCTACGATCTTGATCCGGATAAGATCATCGCTGACGAAAACAAACCCTTATTGAAGGGCGCACTCGGACCTGGAGCAGCCTCGCATTACTTGGCTCGACTAATTGAACTCGCGGCTCAACATTACAATATCGATCTCGGCAGGCCCTTTAAGCAACTGGCGGACAAGCAGCAGCATATTCTGCTTTATGGGCCAGACCGAGGAGAGACATCCCGAACCGGCTTCCACGGAATCCTGGCATTCCTACGCGATTCGCTGGACGAAGTGCATTCAGATTCACATCGCGAATGGATGATGAATTACATGACGGCCTCATTATGCCCCGCTTGTCAGGGGATGCGGTTGCGTCCAGAGGCCCTGGCCGTAAAGATCAATGGCGCGTCAATCGCCGATTTCACTGCATTGCCGATATCCAAGTCGCTTCGGCGGATGCTGGAAGTGTGGTTTTCCGAGCGGGAAGCATTGATCGCTGAGCGGCTGCGTGTGGAAATCGTCAAGCGATTGGAGTTTCTGAACACGATGGGGCTCGGCTATCTCTCACTCGACCGTAATAGTGCAACGCTTTCCGGCGGAGAAGGACAGCGCATCCGCCTTGCAACGCAGATAGGATCGCAGTTGCGGGGGGTACTTTATGTATTGGACGAACCATCCATTGGATTACACCAACGCGACAATCAGCGGCTGATTGCAGCTCTGAAATCACTCCGCGATCTGCGAAATACCGTGCTGGTTGTGGAGCATGACGAAGAGACGATACGGCAAGCGGATTATGTTGTCGACCTGGGACCTGGCGCCGGAAAACTCGGTGGACAACTCATCGCAGAAGGCACGCCTGAAGAGGTGATGAGAACGCCTGACTCCCTGACAGGGAGTTATTTGACAGGCAAACTTTCAATGCCACAGCGCCTTGTCCCGCGTCCACTAGGCGGTCATTGGATTACCGTGGAAGGCGCGCATTGTCATAACCTGAACAATCTCACAGTTCGATTTCCAATCGGAGCAATGACGGCGGTCACTGGAGTCGCTGGCTCGGGAAAAAGCACATTGGTCAACGACATCTTGTATCGTGTATTGGCGAAGGAACTCTATGGCTCGCGCGAAGTCCCGGGACAATATGGGCGCATCCTTGGATTAGACCAGCTAGACAAGGCGATCCGTATTGATCAATCACCGATCGGACGTACCCCCCGCTCGAATCCAGCGACCTACACAGGGGTATTTGCTCCTATCCGTGATCTCTTTGCCATGTTGCCAACGTCGCGCGAATGTGGGTACCAATCAGGACGTTTCTCCTTCAATGTGAGAGGAGGCCGTTGCGAGGCTTGCCAAGGCGAGGGACACCGGCGTGTCGAGATGAATTTTCTGTCAGATGCCTTTGTATTGTGTGAGACTTGCCAAGGGCTCCGTTACAACCAGGAAACTCTTGCGGTACGGTTCAATGGGTACTCCATCGCCGATATCCTCAATCTCTCGGTTGAAGACGCGCTCTCAGTGCTTGTCGATATTCCCCAGGTAAAGCAAAAGCTCGAAATGCTCGTAGAAGTCGGACTTGGGTATGTGCACCTGGGGCAATCTTCGACTACGCTGTCAGGTGGCGAAGCACAACGCATGAAACTCGCTCGAGAACTGTCGAAACATCAAACTGGGAAGACTCTATATTTATTGGACGAACCAACCACTGGTCTGCATTTTGATGACGTGCGCCGGTTGCTGGAGGTCTTGCACAGGTTGACCGATTTAGGGAATACAATCATCATCATCGAGCACAACTTGGATGTAATTCGCAATGCCGACTGGATCATCGATCTCGGACCAGAAGGGGGTGAAGAGGGAGGGCAGATTGTCGCCGCAGGAACTCCCGAGCAGGTATCGCGAGCGGCGCAATCATATACCGGCCAATTTCTTTGCCGGTATTATCCGTTGAATGTTTCGTCGTGAAGGCCAGATTCTGTTCCTCGCGACACGGAAGCAGCGAGCCGGCACCGGAAACAGTGAGCTGAAATCGCTCGCTTCATCTACCCGACAATAAACCCAATAGCACCCATAGGGCTCGCCCACTCGCTACAAGGTATGAGGCAGTCGCCCGCGAATAATGCTTGTGTCAATGGAACATAAGCCTTCACACGGTGACGCGACTACAAAATGTCTTCGTCCGGAATGGGAACACTGAGTAAACAAGCACAGGTGTTGCAATGTAAGGATAGGGAAAGTTTCTATGGAAGTTTCTGCTAATCCGATTTCTATGAGGCTTATGTTGCCGCTTCTGCTGATCATTCGTCTCTTCGTCAATCTTGCGAACCAAAACGTAATCGGAATCTACAATCGCGACACGCTAGCTCGTATCGCTACCTGGCGCATCCCCCAGGGAAGTCGAAACTCGCCCATTGTCTTTGACCCTGGACACAGGCGTCTCTTCGTCGTGGCCAGTGATTCAGGCATTCTTCTCGAGCTTGACGCAGAGTCCGGAGAATTACGATCGTCGGTTTCCGTTTTTTATGTCATCTGCAGTTCCCGTCTGGACTTGAACAGCTTCAGCAGGTTACTGACCGCGCACACCAGCTTCCACTCGCGGCTGACATTCTCTTTGCCCCGCAAGCTGAAGCGGCGAAAACCGCGCTGTTCCTTGATCTGTCCGAAGAC